>DATNPC010000324.1:0-19722 GCA_036703375.1 Allocoleopsis sp. | reverse complement strand
CGATTCTTTCAAGCCGATTGCCAGGAAACACTAGTTCCTGGTCAACGCGTACAGATCGTTACGATGCAAGGTTTAACCTTGTTTGTAATTCCCCTGGAAGTTACCTCACACAGCGAGAATGAGTCTGCTGTAGACGGCGATGCAGTTTGGAACTAGCCCTTCTAATCCAGCTCGCGACGACCTTCCAACGCTCGTGCTAACGTGACCTCATCGGCATACTCTAAATCGCCACCCATCGGCAACCCAAAGGCAATTCGGGTGACTCGTGTAAAGGGTTTGAGGAGTTGACCGACATACAGTGTAGTGGTTTCACCTTCTACGCTAGGACTGATGGCTAGAATCACCTCTTGAATTTCTTTTTGACTAGCCCTTCTCACCAACTGCTGAATGTGCAATTGATCTGGACCAATCCCATCCATCGGCGAGATAACGCCCCCAAGAACGTGATATTTGCCACGATACTCGCGCGTTTTTTCTAGGGCAATCACATCGCGGGAGTCTGCGACTACACAAATGGTACTGTTGTCCCGGTTAGAATTGCGGCAGATTTCGCAGACAGGTTCAGCGGACAGGTGAAAGCAGACTTGACATAAGCCTACTTGTTTTTTCGCCTCAACGATCGCTTGAGCGAGAGCTTTGACATCATCCTCCGATCGCTTAATAATGTGAAGCGCTAAGCGCTGTGCCGTCTTCGGACCAACTCCGGGTAAGCGTTGAAGTTGCTCGATCAGACGAGCTAATGGGCGTGTGTAAACCGTTGGACTTCCTCCTTGTCATACCTCTATCCATCTATGATGACATCCTGTCAGACGGTACATGACTTTAGCGATCGCACAACACGCAGCCATTGCTCGCTGCTTACTCTTCCTCGGATTCTGGAACGGGGAAGACATCGCCACGTAAATACTCCTCAAAATGCTCCTTGAAGTAGGTCCAAGAGGTAAAATCTTCGTCATCTTGCGCCGACGCAGGTGCATTTTTATACAACGGCACGCGAGTATTCATTTCGTCCTGAAGCAATTGAGGAAGATCGGTAAAGCTTTCCACCTTGCTGCCCCAGGCACTATAGATGAGATGACCAGGTCTATTTCCCATCTTCATCCAGGGCAGCCAAGGGCCTATCCTATCCCACGAAATGATGGGTTGAGCAATAGACACCGTTTCTGGATCGTGAAGCTCCTGAGTCGGAACGATAAACTTAAACAGTTCAGCCGCTTGATAGGTAGGATTGGGGCTATATTCGGCAAATTTCTCCTCGTTCAAAGGGTTGGGATAGGACGGAAATAGGTTAAAGACTAATGTTGTTAGGTCACCCTTCACTTCCGCTGGATAAGTTCCTTTCAAGTGACCTTGCACTAATTTATTAGCAACATGAATTACAGGAACTGTTTCTCCCGTCCAAGGATTGTCCCAGGTACGAAGAATCTCCCCCGTGCTTGGGTCAAGATAATACGTCAGTTCCCGTGAGGTAAACTCCCAACTCCCATCTTCATTCGGAATACATCTGCCGACATTCATGCCTAAAATTTTGAACAGTCGCTTTCTAGGCTCCTCAGGCACAAAGGAGTAGATTGTACCAGTCCAAGTCAGGAACGTTTGTTTAGCATCGGTCGAGCAACGTACTTTCACAAAGTATTTAACATCAAGCTCTTGGACTGAATAAGCCATTAAACAACCTCCAAAGAGTACTGCCAAGATTACCGTCCCATCTCCTGTCGGGTTGGAACAAGAGTACGTCAAAGCCACGATATAGTAGGTTTTTAGTTTTTGCCCAAATTTGCAAATTTTTGTAACAAATATTAGACCAGAGCTTACAGTGAACAGTGAGCAGTGGCCAGTGAACAGTGGCCAGTGAGCAGTGACTAGTGAGCAATTACGAGCAATCCAACAAGTCGCACAGAAATTCTCTGCTTCCACGCATATGTGGGGTGTTTCATGCGAGATAACTGGTCACTGATAACTGCTCACTGGTCACTGATAACTGGTCACTGAACGCTGTTGATATGTGCCTAGCGGTACAAGCTTTTTCCTCGTGCGTGTGTGAATCTCTAGACGGGAATACCTGTTCGCTCTTGTGGGGTTAAGTACTAACCTTCAGCAAAATGCGAGAATGCGATCGCCTCTGGCACTGCCGCAAGCAGCGATCGTACCATAACCCCCGAATTAAGAATCGCACGAAGACGTGAGCGAGAGACTCTAATGTTTTTGAGTTCACCCCAACTGACAAAACGTGATGCCCCCGTGCCAAGACAGGGCGAAAGCGTTGCCGTAAACTTTGTCTTTAATAATCAGGGACTATGCCGCAATACTTCGGACAACTGCACAAAACTGAATCTTCTTGGTCAACGATCGCAGCCGTACAAGACATCCAGCAAGATGAACGCCATATCCGCTTCAAGTGTAGCGAACCTTGCGTCAGCATTAGCGTCTTAGCTCCGAACTTAATTCGGGTACGCATGGCACCCACGGGTGAATTCCTGCCCCGTCGTTCTTGGGCCGTCGCACAGGCAGACGAACAATGGCCGACTGTGCCGTTTGTCGTGCGAGAAAAAACGGATGCAATTGAAATTGAAACCGACCAATTACGGGTCGTTGTTCACCGCGATCCCTGTCGCATTCAGTTCTTCGACTCGACAGGACAGCCTTTTGCTCAGGATGTAGACCCAGGAATGGCTTGGCGAGCGGGTGCGATTGCAGCGTGGAAACAGATTGAACCCGATGAACACTTCTATGGCTTTGGCGAACGCACGGGTTTGCTTGACAAGCGGACTAACGTTCAAACTAACTGGACGGTGGATGCGCTCGATTATGGGGTGCTGACAGACAATATGTACCAAGCGATTCCCTTCTTCCTAGCATTGCGTCCGGAAGTTGGGTACGGGGTGTTCTTCAACACCACCTTTTGGAGCCAGTTCGATATGGGTACCAAGCAACCGGGTGTTTGGCAAATGGAAACGCGGGGTAACGAACTGGACTACTACATCATCTACGGTCCCGAACCCGTCAAAATTATCAATACCTATACTCAACTGACGGGCCGCATGCCCTTGCCACCGAAATGGGCTTTAGGGTATCAGCAGTGCCGATGGAGCTATGAAACAGATGCGATCGTGCGCGAACTGGCTCGTGAGTTTCGAGAACGCCGCATTCCTTGTGATGTCATCCATCTCGACATCGATTATATGGACGGCTACCGAGTGTTTACTTGGAATCCGAAGCGCTTTGCTGATGCTCCCCAACTCCTACAAGAGCTGAGCCAGAGCGGTTTCAAGACGGTGACGATTGTTGACCCCGGCGTTAAATACGAGCCAGAAGCGGATTATGAGGTGTTCGACGAGGGGTTAAATAACGATTATTTTGTGCGAAAAACGGACGGTCAGCTATTTCACGGCTATGTCTGGCCGGACAAAGCTGTCTTTCCGGATTTCTTGCGTCCCGAAGTCCGACAGTGGTGGGGAAGCTGGCAAAAAAGCCTAACCCGTCTCGGTGTTGCCGGGATCTGGAACGACATGAACGAACCGGCGCTGGACGATCGCCCGTTTGGCGACCCCGGCAACAAGATTTGGTTTCCGATGGATGCGCCCCAGGGGCCGCTGGATGAGAGAACGACCCATGATGAAGCGCACAATCTCTACGGGCTGATGATGGCACAGGCGTCTTATCAAGGGCTGGAACAATTACGACCGACAGAGCGCTCCTTCGTCCTGACGCGATCGGGTTATGCGGGGATTCAACGCTGGTCGGCTGTCTGGACGGGCGATAATCAGTCGCTGTGGGAACACCTGGAAATGTCGCTCCCCATGCTCTGCAACTTAGGGTTATCTGGTGTTGCCTTTGTCGGTGCGGACATTGGTGGGTTTGCAGGTAACGCGACCGCTGAAATGTTCGCCCGTTGGATGCAAGTCGGATTGCTTTACCCCTTGATGCGGGGACACTCAGCCCTGAGTACGGCACGACACGAGCCTTGGGTATTTGGTGACAAGGTTGAGCAGATTTGCCGCGAGTATATCGAACTTCGTTACCGCCTGCTGCCGTACATTTACACCCTCTTCTGGGAAGCCGCCACGACTGGCGCACCGATTTTGCGACCTTTGCTCTATCACTTCCCCAATGACCCGAAGACCTACACGTTGTCTGACCAAGTCATGCTGGGTTCCTCGCTACTGGCAGCACCCGTTTACCGTCCAGGTGTTGAATGCCGTGCCGCGTACCTGCCTGAAGGTCGCTGGTACGACTGGTGGACTGGCGAAGCATTTGATGGCCCAACTCACATCCTGGCACACGCTCCCTTAGAGCGGATGCCCTTATATGTCCGTGCTGGCTCGATTATTCCCATGGCACCTGTGATGCAATACGTCGATGAGCGTCCCCTAGACCAACTGACGCTGCGCGTTTGGTCAGGTACGGGCGAATTTACGCTGTACGAAGATGACGGTCACACGTTTGAGTACAAGACGGGTGCTTTTTGCACGACCCCTTATCGCGTTCGTTCACAAGGGCAACAAATCCTGGTTGACATTGGGCAACGTGAGGGTGAGTTTTCACCTATAGAGCGTGAAATGGTGGTGGAGCTGGTGGGTGTTGGAGAACAGCGCTTCGTCGATGATGGAACGGCACGCCAACTGACATTTTCACCTTCTTCAGTGACCAGTGAGCAGTGAACAGTGAGCAGTGACCAGTGGCCAGTGAGCAGTGAACAGTGACCAGTGACCAGTGAACAGGAATAGAAAAAATACTTCCGAGTCTGAGGCTCTCACTAAAAAGCGTTAACTGATAACTGTTTGACCTCCTGATGAGCGCAAACCTTTATCGTAGTTTGTACCAGCAACGCTGAGGATGTTTGGCGTTGCGGTCAAGATAGGCTAGGAATTACACTCTCGTAATTCCCGAGCAACGAGGAGGTTTTTGCAATGAGTTTGGGTAAGTGGATTGGCTTGATTGCCTTTGTCATTGCCCTATACGTCCTGTGGCAAATCCGAGATGTCCTTCTGCTCATCTTTGCCGCGATCGTACTTGCCCATGCTGTAAATATTCTGATCGAAAAATTCCGTCGCACGGGTCTGAAGCGGGGCTTTGCCGTCCTGCTGTCGATTGTTCTGTTGCTGCTTGTCTTAGTGGGGTTTTACTTTCTGATCGTGCCGCCATTTGCAGATCAGTTTCAACAGCTTATCAAACTAGTTCCTAAGGGAATAGCACAGTTTAACAAATGGGTCAATGAGTTTAAACAGAACATTTCCTTAGAGCTACTCGATAATTACATTCCTGATGTCAATCAGATCGTTGCCCAATTGCAACCAATCGCGAATCGATTACTCGGCGGCGGCTTCACGTTTTTCTCCTCGTCTTTAGGGTCTGTAGCTAAGTTTTTGCTAACGATCGTTTTGACACTAATGCTACTGGCTAATCCAAGAGCTTACCAGAGAAGCTTTATCCGACTTTTTCCATCCTTTTATCGCCGTCGGGCTGAGGAGATTTTGCAGGAATGCGAGGTCGCTTTGCGAGGGTGGTTGGTTGGTATTCTTTTCAATATGTTCGTGATTTCAGCCTTAAGTTTTGTAGGATTGCTAGTCCTGGGAATTCGCCTTCCATTAGCACAAGCAGCTTTGGCTGGAATTTTAACATTTATCCCAAATATTGGACCGGCATTAAGCGTAGTACCCCCTATGGCGATCGCACTTTTGGATGCGCCCTGGAAAGCGATCGCGGTTTTGATTCTCTACATCGTGATTCAGCAGGTTGAGAGCAACCTCCTCACACCCATTGTTATGGCTCAACAGGTATCGCTCTTACCGGCTGTAACGTTACTCGCTCAAGTATTTTTTGCCACATTTTTCGGCTTTCTAGGATTACTGTTAGCGTTGCCGTTAACCGTTGTCGGTCAAGTTTGGATCAAAGAGGTGATTGTTAAAGATATTCTCGATCGATGGCATCATCCTTATGAAAAGCATGATGAAGTAGCGATCGCATCTGACTCTCTTGAAGCAACTGCATCTTCAGAAGAAGCTAAAGAAATACCCCAAGAGAAGGAAATTGCTCCAGATCGGACGATGACTACTCCAGAAAAGCCAATTGTTGATGAGCTTAACTAGAATGCCCAAATACGCTCGGTTCTTTCAACATTGGGGCAAATGCGAAGCACTATTGAGAACTTGCCAACCATGCAAAGAGACTCATTAACCCTCTGGTTAGCTTTCTTCGCCGGAAGCCCCACACCATAGCGGTACTCCGCTTAGTGTTGGGATGGATAGGCGGTCAATCAAGGGATTTCAATACCCCTTTGATTGACAATCTTCTAATAAGCTCTCGGATTACGTCATTCTGGGTTCGTCCTTTTGCTTTGCAGTATTTTACTAGATGCTCGTACTCGTCATCAGAGGGACGAATTGTTATTTTGGTCATACCATCATATTGCCGTCAGTTATGGTACGATTATGTCATGAGAACATCCTACCAGTACAAGTTACGTCCAACAAAACAACAAGCCGCAGAATTAGACAGATGGCTGTCGATGTTGTGCGCCCAATATAATTTTTTGTTGGCGGATAGGTTTCGTTGGTACGAAGAAAACCGTTCTCCTGTCAATGCTTGTCCCTTGGTTTGCCACCTACCTGAGCTGCGAGATAATCCGGACTTTTACTCGCAAAAGAGAACGTTACCTCAACTTAAGAAGACTCATCCTTGGTATGGAGAGATTCACTCTCAAGTCCTTCAGGATGTAGTCAAACGAGTCAAGGTAACGTTTGACCGTTTCTTAAAGGGTGATAGTAGCGGCAAACGAAGTGGTAAACCTCGGTTCAAGGCCCGTAATCGCTATCGCACTTTCACTTATCCTCAGATGAAAGAAGGATGCTTGCAAGGTAATCTGATTAACTTGCCGATGTTTGGCAAGGTCAAGGTTATCTTGCATCGCCCTGTCCCTGATAGCGCTAGCGGTAGCGACGTAGGAGCGTCTGGCTTCAAAATCAAGACAGCATCTGTTACCAAGAAAGCTGATGGATATTATCTGACGCTTTCCCTAGAAGACAAAACTGTTCCAGAAATCAAGCCAGATTTCAATCCCGATAAAATTACTGGAATTGATGTAGGGCTGAAGGAATTCTTGACAACTTCTGAGGGGGAAACCGTTGCTATTCCTCAGCGCTACCGCAAGTCCCAGAAAAGATTACGGGTTATCCAGAAACGGATATCACGTAGAAAGAAGGGAAGCAATAGTAGACTCAAAGCTATTAAGCAACTAGGAAAACAACACAAGAAAATTGCAGACAAAAGGAGAGATTTCCACTTCAAGACAGCTAATTATCTGCTGTCGAAATATGATGTAGTGGCTCATGAAGAGTTGAATATCAAAGGACTCGCTCGTACTCGATTGGCGAAATCTGTTTTGGACGCCGGGTGGTCAAACTTCCTGTCGATACTGACAAACAAAGCCGAAAACGCTGGTTTGTTGGTAGTCCCAGTAAGTGCCCATAACACTTCACAAGATTGCTCCAATTGCGGCGAGAAAGTACCGAAAAAGCTGCATGTCCGTGTCCACGATTGTCCTCATTGTGGGTTACGCCTAGACCGAGACTGGAATGCAGCTATAAATATCAGAAACAGGGTGGCGCTTCCTATGCGGGAATTCATTTCCTGCATAGGAAGCGCACCCGAAGGGCTGAGGGGCATCCAGTCCTTAAAGCGCAACGCCTCCTAAGCAATAGCCGGATTGGTTGCGAAGCCTACACCATACCTGTACTCAGGTTGGTGTAGGAGTATGTCACTCATGCTCATCTCCGTTATTTCGGTCAAAATTGGCGTTCAGAATCTTGAATGGGTCATTAAAGCCACTGCTAATCTGGTTGCTCAACATCAGTATGACTTTCCTCTCCAGCCTAGATTGCGATGAGCTATGAAGAGAAAAAGGAAACCCCACCAGAGCTCTCTCAACGGGTGGGGATTCTTTCCAGAAGGATTACACTACTGTTTCATATTTCTGAAGGAACTGCCACTTATGCAAGAGCTATTTACTCAAAAATCATCAGCAAGGCGCAACCGTCAAAGCAACGTTTTCATCCAAATGCAGGAAACTAGAGGGATGAACTCAGTCGAAGCTGACTAAATATCCTATGCGAACCCTTGCTGAAATCAATGATAAGATTCGTCGCCAGCGTGCGGTGGTGTGGACGGTAGAGGAACTCAAAGCACGGGTAGCTGAGGTGGGTATCGCTCAGACGGCGAAGGAAGTTGATGTGGTGACCACTGGCACGTTTGAGCCGATGGAGTCTTCGGGCGCGATCGTGAATTTGGGACACACCGATCCGCCGATTAAGATTCGTAAATGCTGGCTGGATGGCGTCCCCGCGTATGCAGGCTTCGGAGCGGTGGATTTGTATCTCGGTGCCACTCAAGTGGTGGATTACACGGGCATCGGTGATATCCCTGATGGAGAAGAATCAAGAGAACGTGGCGGCGGTCATGTAATTGAAGACTTAATTGCAGGTAAGTCGGTACAACTGCGAGCCATTGGGCAAGTCACGGATTGTTATCCCAGAGCCTCTTTTGATACAACGATTACGCGAGAGACAATTAATCAGTTTTACCTATTTAATCCTCGCAATATTTATCAAAACTTTATTGTTGGCGTGAACGGGGGCGATCGCCCCTTATTCACCTACCTCGGCCCGCTCCAACCCCGCCTTGGCAATGCGGTTTACTCTAACCCAGGCGCGATTTCTCCCCTTCTCAATGACCCAGACCTTCAACTCATTGGTATCGGTACCAAAATTTTTTTGGGTGGGGGCATTGGTTATATCGCCTGGGAAGGGACTCAACACTTCCCATTACAAAAACGTCTTCCCAATCGAACACCAATTGGACCGGCAGCAACCCTGGCTTTAATTGGGGATGCTAAACAAATGCACCCAAAGTGGGTGCGGGGTTGCTACTTCAAAAATTATGGTCCTTCTTTGATGCTGGGTGTTGGCATACCCCTACCAGTCTTGAACGAAGAGGTTGTCAAAGGTTGTGCAGTTCAAGACAAGGATATTGTTGCGCCAGTTGTGGATTTCTCCATTCCCCGGCGCGTTCGTCCTACCTTTGGGTTAGTCAGCTATGCTCAGCTAAAGACAGGTCGCATCACGATTGATGGTAAATCGGTACGAGTTGCTCCGCTGGCTAGTGTTTTTCGCTCTCGGCAGGCTGCCGTGGAATTGAAGCAGTGGATAGAGAAGGGTGAATTTACTCTCACACAACCAGTTGCCTCAATTCCCACAGACCGATCTTTTCTACCTCAAGACCTATGGGGGTCTCAAATTGCCTTGGAATAGTCAGCCAATTTTAGATTGTGAATTGACTCCGCACGAAGGCGAGAAAAGGATGAGATTGAAACCCAAGTATTCCTTTCAACCCATGCAAAATCTAAAATTCTTCGTCATTACTCATTAGAGTCCTTAGTACGCCTAAGGATTGATGACCAATGACTTGAGGCTGAGCCTACAATCGTTCAGCTGGAGAAAGCGATCGAGACGAACTACCCAGAGCTATTACCCCCGCCTCGCTGGTCGTTGCGTTTGACTGGCTTTGGTAGTGGTTCTCGGCGTTTAGGTGGTGTTTGCGTAGCTGTTGCGGCTGGTCGCTCTCCCCCCTTACGAACTTGACGCTGGTTAGGGCCACCTTTGTTAGGTGGACGCCTTTTCTTGTTGTTAAATGGTCGGGTGGGCGGTCGCCTCTTCTTAGGTATCAGGCCAATATCATTGGCTTGTTGAATTTGCAAATCATTGCCCTGTAGCAATAAGTGCAAATCCCAGAAATGACCGATGACTTTATCTCCAAGCAAACCTTTGAGCGTTAACTTGAAAAACTTAATTTTGTCTGCCTCTTTACGCGGAGCTTGCTTGATTTTAACGATGACTTCTTCCTGCTCTCGCGACTGGTAGATTACCTCGCCGCGAATCGAGAAATAGCCCTCATTGACAACCGGCATAGCTTCAGGTTCAGAAGCCTCAGGCAGGTTTTCTTCTGCTGATTCTTCTGATGCTTCCCCAGTAGAGGAAAGTTCTGTTGAGGGTTTTTGATTAAGTTTTTCGGGTTCCCAGACACCGACAATTTGAACGTGTAAGTTACCGTCTTCTTGTCGGGTGCGGGGATAAACCACCCAGAGATGACTTTGGTCGAGTTCCAAGTGATTCTTAACCAAACTCATCACCCGACCCAGTAAGACAGCGTCAATCAACGTTCCATCTGCTGCCAGTAACGTGCCTCGTGTCAATTGTTCTGCCGAAGGCATGTATTGTCCCCGAATCAGACCGATCGCTCGGTACTGCCTGGGTTCACTGGGTGGAGGAATTGGTTGCTGTCGCTGGACGTCTGATGACGTCGTCTCGGTGAGGTCAGCTGTGTTTTCAGCTAATTGATCGTCGTTTGGAGAATCCACGGTTGGCATTTCTGGGTGCTGGCTTTGCACACTGCTTGAATCTGGCGATTGAACACCAGAAGACTGGGGTGAGTCGGAAGACCGATTCACAGAAGGACTCATATAACCTCCTAGCGGCGGAGACACATTCCGTATGGAAGTAGGGCTGACGAAAAGCGTCGCTTGTTCAACACCTTCCAGCGATTCCATGCCATTTCCAGGATTTGTATCCTTGAGAGAAAAGCATTTCAACGCATAGAAGGTGAAAAAAGCTTAGTATCAGTCTGCCCATTGTACAAAATGCAGTGAGATGACTGGTATATCCGCAAAGTTTATGGAATCTTTATTCGGAAAAGCCCGCACCTAACTGAATCCAGCTTACCAAAGTCGGGGGAGAGTGAGGGGGAACTGGAAAGCCCCTGACCTTTAGTATGGAGATGAAAAATTCCCCCTCACACAACCAATCGCCGTGGCAGAGGTCATTTTTGTCTTCATCTAACTAGATACAACAATCCTCTCGCTTTAGCGATGGGGAGTGTCAAATCCCGCCCATATTTTGGCACGGTTCGCGTTAGAGGAAGGGGAAAATCTTGAAATTCGTTAACGTTGACTTGAACCCAGCACAGCAGGACTTTCCGGCTCGATCGCGGATTGAGCTGGGTGAGCGCGATTGCAACACTTTGTTCCATCTTTGACCGACTTTTCGCCTCATCCTCTACGTCCGTCAGGCATCAGGTCAATCGCCGTTAGGAGTGGGATAATACTAGAGAGTAAAAAAACCACATCGACGAGATTGTGGGAAAACGTAACCTATAGAGCGTCACAGTTCGAGGAAGTTTTGTGTCTCAAAAACGCGGTCCCTGGTTAAATATCATTTTGGTGCTGGCTGTATTGGCATTCGTTGGCTTTTCGATGATTCCTTTGCTAGGGAGCGTCTTCGACCAAAAGCAGCCCTCGGCACGCACTACAACACCTCAGACAACACCAGCCATCCCGACAGATCAGCGAGCCCAGCTCGAAAAGCAAGCCGAAGGCTATGAACTAGTCGTACAGCGAGAGCCACAGAATGAAACAGCCTTGCGGGGACTACTGGAAGCCAAGCTGAAGTTAGGGGACATTAAAGGCGCGATCGCTCCTCTCGAACAGTTAGCCAAGATCCATCCCGAACAGAGCGATTATGCCGTCTTATTAGCTCAAGCGAAGCAGCAAACGGGAGATCGCGAAGGGGCAGCGCAAACGTATCGCTCGATCCTAGCCTCCAAGCCAGGAAACATGAATGCTCTACAAGGACTAGTGAGTCTGCTCGTGCAGCAAGGGCGTCCAGAAGCGGCGATCGGTTTATTACAAGACACTTTAAAAACGGCAAACTCAGTCAATGAGATGCAGCCTGGAACGATAGATGTTCCTTCAGTGCAGTTATTGTTGGGTCAGATTTATGCCAGTCAGCAGAATTACCCAGCCGCGATCGCTATCTACGATGAGACCATCAAAATCAACAAAGACGATTTTCGACCCGTACTCGCCAAAGCCCTAATTTTGAAACAACAAGGTAAGGCGGAAGAGGCAAAACCCCTGTTTACAACTGCTATTTCCTTAGCACCACCTCAGTACAAAGACCAAGTCAAACAACTAGCTGGCGAGACACCAACTCCTGCTAAATCTCCTGCTGTCTCTCCTTCACCCAGCAGCACGAGTTCTTCTTCAACAACCCCGCCATCATCTGCCACGTCCAACAGCACGACTTCTCCCCCAACCTCAACAGCTCCCTCCTCTAGCAGCGCGCCTGCTGCTCCGCAAAAATCAGGCGATCGCAATTAAGCAAAAAGGCAAGGCAGTGGGAAAAGAGGCTTCTTCTCACGCCTCAACCATTCAACCATTAAGGGCGGCTGTGGATTCAATAACTTACAAACTTTGCAATTTATAGGGGCATGGCAGTGCCCATTGGTGTCAACTTAAGGTTAGCTGGGCGGTTAAAACCGCAGCTATATAAACGAAACCCGCCTGCGCGGGTTCAAAATCTTGGATATTTCGTTAGTCCGCGCAGGCGGACTTGGTTTTTATAGCCGCGACTTCCAGTCGCCAGGGCTTAAATTGACACCAATGGGCAGTGCCATGCCTCTACACTCTTAATCAGGTATTAACAAGCCACTCGCCTAACAACCAACCACAACAACTAGTTTCAATACTTCCGTTCTTGGGGTTCAAACAAACTCAGGTTCACAGGTTTGTATTGCAGGTCGATTCCAGCTGGTGAATAGTAAGCCAGGGTGTGCTTGAGAAAATTGCTGTCGTCTCGCTCGGGATAATCCTCTCGCGAGTGCGCCCCCCGACTTTCTTGCCGATTTAGGGCAGATGTGAGGATGATTTGTCCCACAACCATGAGACTGCGAAGTTCTATGGCTTCAATGAGTTCCGTGTTCCAGTTGCTTCCCTTGTCATCCAAGTAAATCTGCTGATACTGCTCTTGCAGCTTGGAGAGTTCGTTGATGCCCTGGCGCATTAACTCCTCAGTACGGAAGACACCGCAGTACTGAGTCATACAGTCTTGGAAGGCTTGACGTAGCGAACCGATCCGGAGTGTTCCCGATTGATTCATCAAGGCATCGATTTGCCCTTTGGCGGCTGGGAGATAGGATTGTTCGTTAATGTCGGGCAACTTACGGTCTTGGACATATTTTGCGATCGCAGCCCCCGTTCTTCTGCCGTAGACGACACACTCCAACAAAGAATTACTACCCAATCGGTTTGCTCCGTGGACGGATACACAGGCGCATTCACCAGCAGCAAAGAAACCCTCAATTAGACCATCAGAGCCACTCCGTACCTGCCCATCCGTATTGACAGGTATTCCACCCATCGAATAATGAACCGTCGGTCGTACAGGCATAGGTTCGTGGACAGCATCGACACCCACCAGTCGGTGAGCTTCCTCCCAACAGAAGGGAATCCGGCTCATAATCTTTTCTTTGCCCATGTGGCGCAAGTCGAGATAGACAAACGGCCCACCTGCGCTGCCATCGGGATGAATACCACGGCCGGCACGAATTTCACGCGCGATCGCTCTTGAGGTAATATCTCGTGGGGCGAGTTCCATTTTGCTCGGGGCGTAGTCCTCCATAAAGCGCCTGCCCTCAGAGTTAATCAGATACGCTCCCTCACCCCGCACCGCCTCAGAAATCAAGACGCCCACCGGATATAAACCTGTCGGGTGAAACTGCACGAACTCCATATCCTCTAACGGCACGCCAGCCACAGCGGACATCGCCAGTCCATCGCCTGTAGAGGCATAGTCATTCGAGGTGGTATTAAATACTCGCCCATAACCGCCAGTGGCAAACATCACGGCTTTAGCCCGTACTACTTGCAACTGACTGTCCAGGATTCTGAACATCACCACCCCTTTGACTTGGGCGTCTTCCAAAATCAACTGCATTACGTACCACTCATCGTAAATCCGGACACCGCAGCGCCTGAGGTTGTTCACGAGTTCGTGCAGAATAGCGTGACCTGTTTTATCTGCCGCATAGCAGGTACGCCGGTAGGAATGCCCGCCAAAGGCCCGTTGAGCAATTCGACCATCGGATAAGCGGGAAAATAGCACTCCCATATGCTCCAGCTCGATGATGACCTCTGGAGCTTCGCGAGTTAGGATTTCCACCGCATCTTGGTCGGCTAGGTAGTCGGAACCTTTAACGGTATCAAAGGCATGAGCTTTCCAGGTATCTTCAGCATCTACGTTATTTAACGTTGCCGCAATTCCGCCTTGGGCAGCGACGGAGTGGGAACGAATGGGGTGCGTTTTGGCAATGAGAGCGACATCTAGACTGGGGTCAGTTTTTTTTATTTCTAGGGCAGCTCGGCAGCCAGCGAGGCCGCCGCCAACAATAATGACATCGTGTTCTAACATAAGTTGTTTTCGCTCGGACTCTCTAAGTTGAAAATAAGGCAGAAGGTAGATGGCAGATGGCACAAGAGATAAGTAGTTTCATTTCTTGGTTGTGCGCTACCCTGCGCATAGCGTCTAGCTTATGAGTTTGTATTGCTTGCAAAAAAATCCCCACTAGAGGTGGGGAAATTCCTTTTAGTCCAATTCAAGTTTCAAATCTGACATGTTGATGGCTCGCATCAGCTCGTTGCCTGGATTGGTTTTTGGTTAGGTGTATTTCCCCGAACAGTTTGAGTCGTTTGCTCCTCGCTCATGGGAGCCAGCTCGATATGGTTTAATAGTGTCGTGACAAAGGCAAAGAGCAAGAAAGGCAAAGATAGGACCAAAATAAGTCCGACAGTGGCTAAGGCGTAAATGTGGCGATCGGCACTCCAGAGAGCCAGCGAAGAAGCAAGGCTGAGGAAAATGACGATTAACCACACAATAATTTGTCCATAGATATCGCCAAAGCTCAAAGTACAGATGAGGCGATATTTACTAAGCTTATCCATGATTTCCCTCGACACATTTCTTTAGACTTTAAGGATATGTTGCTCATTCAGAATCGGAGCGTTTCTCAATATATTTTTAAAGCCGTTGAAACATCACTTTACAATCCGATCGAGGCTGGATCGAGGATAGTTCTGTGCACCGATCGCTCAAAAAGGTCTACCTTTAAATTCGTGTATATCCAGTCACTCAGTTTCAGAGGATCGCGATCGCACTTATCAGATAATTAGGAGCGATCGCTTCCACTCTACACCTACCACCGGACAGCTTTTATTTCTTGCTCGATGCGCTGGTTGTCTTCTTACTGGTTGCCTTGCGAGTGCTAGATGACGTTCCACTCGACTTACTCGTCGTCGAACTCGTTGATTTTTTACCAGACTTGCTTGTTGATTTCTTGGTAGAAGCTTTAGCTTTTAGCAGCTCCAGCGCGGCTTCCAGCGTGATGTCCTCTACCGATACCCCTTCAGGCAGACTGGCATTGGTTTTCCCATGCTTCACGTAGGGACCATACGGCCCGTCGTAAACGTTCACGGGTTCGTTATCGCTGGGATGAGCGCCCAGTTCGCGTAAGGCTTTCTTGGATTTGCTTGCGCCTCCAGCGCGTCCCTTCTTAGGTTCCGATAGCAACTCAATTGCACGTTCCAGCGTAATTGTCAAGACATTATCATCGCGTTTGAGCGATCGATAGTCTTTGCCTTCTTTACCCAAGTCGTGAACAACATAAGGCCCAAACCGACCTAAACCCGCTTGGATTTTGCCGCCTGTAGCTGGATGAATTCCTAACAGGCGGGGGAGCGATAGCAGTCCCACGGCCATCTCCAGCGTGACATCTTCGATATTGACGCCTTTCGGGAGAGACGCCTGCTTGGGTTTTTTGTTCTCTTCCGACACATCCCCCAGCCGGACATAGGGACCGTAGGGACCAATTAAGACGTAAATCGGCTCTCCTGTTTCTGGATGCATTCCGACTTTATCTGGCCCTTCCGTTTTTTGGCGCAGCAATACTTCCACCTGTTCGGGGTCGAGTTCTGCCGGGGTCATGTCTTTGGGGATTGAAGCCGTTACGGTGCCGTCACCATTTTCTGCTTCGATGTAAGCACCGAATCGACCGATGCGGACTTTGGCGTCTAGGTTTTCCAGTTCGACGGTACGGGCTTCATTGGGATCGATGTGGCTCTCTTGTTCTTTAACCTGAGTTTCCAGCCCCTGTTCTCCCAGATAAAATTCCCGCAAGTAGGGGAGCCATTGGGCCTCGCCCGTTGAGATTTCATCAAGCGTTTGCTCCATCTGAGACGTGAAGCTAGTATCGACAAACTTGGGAAAGTGCTTTTCCAGCAATCCAGTAACAGCAAATGCCGTGAATGTGGGAATCAAGGCATTACCGTTCATCTGAGCGTAGCCGCGATCGATAATTGTGCTAATGATACTGGCGTAGGTACTCGGACGACCGATCCCTTCACTTTCGAGCGTTTTCACCAAAGACGCTTCGGTATAGCGGGCTGGTGGCTGGGTTTCGTGACCGTCAGCTTCGAGTTGGAGGCAGTTTGGATGGTCGCCCACCTTGAGGGGAGGCAGAATCACTTCCTGGTCTTCGAGTGCTGCATTGGGATCGTCAGACCCTTCAACGTAGGCACGTAAGTAACCAGGGAAGTCAATTCGCTTACCGCTGGAGCGAAAACCAGCATCTTCGACTTGTAACTGAACGGTAATTTGAGTTTGTCGCGAGTCGGCCATTTGGCAGGCGACGGTGCGCTTCCAAATCAGGTCGTAGAGTGCGAGTTCCCGACCGCTCAGACCCGTTTCTTTCGGAGTACGGAAGGTACTGCCAGCTGGACGAATCGCTTCGTGGGCTTCTTGAGCGCCTTTACTTTTGGTCGTGTACTGACGGGGTTTCGGGCTGAGGTATTGTTTGCCGTACTTTTGCTCGACGCAACTCCGTGCAGCCGCGATCGCTTGGTCTGACAAATGCACCGAGTCCGTTCGCATGTAGGTAATATACCCCTGTTCGTACAGACTTTGTGCCGTCCGCATCGTATCGCGGGCTGACAGATGGAGCTTGCGGTTGGATTCCTGTTGTAGGGTCGAGGTGGTAAAGGGAGCGGCTGGTTTGCGGGTGACGGGACGTTCTTCAATGTCAGTTACCGTCCACGTTTTATCGGTCAGGCGTGCGTGCAGTTCTCTCGCTTCGGTTTCGTTGAGCAGTCTGACTTGCCGACCGGCGATAATTTGACCTGTATTGGGATCGAAGTCGCTGCCGGTGGCAATTTTCACACCTGCCAGTGATACTAAGCGCGAATCAAAGGGGGTTTTCTCCTGCTCTAACAGTGCCTTTAAATCCCAATAGCTCCCCTGCCGGAAAGCCCGACGCTGGCGCTCTTTATTCACCAATAGACGCACGGCTACGGATTGGACGCGACCAGCAGACAAGCCCCACGCAATTTTCTTCCACAACAGGGGGGAGAGGGTGTAACCCACCAATCGGTCTAAAATTCGTCGAGTTTCTTGGGCGTGTACCAACTGGTCGTCGATATCGCGGCAGTTTTTCAACGCTTTCTTAATCGCTTCTTCGGTGATTTCGTGAAACACCATCCGCTTAGTCGGAACTTTCGGCTTGAGCACTTGCAGTAAATGCCAGCTGATACTTTCTCCTTCACGGTCTTCGTCTGTAGCGAGAACTAACTCCGAAGCGTTTTTCAGCGCATCTTTGAGCTGCTGAACGACTTTCTTTTTATCTTTGGGAATGACATACAGGGGTTCAAAATTCGCCTCCACGTTTACGCCCAACTGCGCCCAAGGCTCCTCCTTCACGGACGGCGGAATTTCACTGGCGGATTGAGGGAGGTCGCGAACATGTCCCATCGACGCCTCGACCCGATAGCTCGAGGGTAAGTAGTTACGGATGGTACGTGCTTTAGTGGGAGATTCAACAATGACGAGGGTTGACATGGCAACTTCCGGAAAAATAGCAGCTGGCTAAACAGTCAAATTGATTGAGGTGAGGGCGAAATGTCAAGAGGAACTGTTTCAACTATAGGCAGAGAAGATGTCCATAAGGGTAGCGTGGGTTGACGCGACACTTCGCGTTGACTACGATTCGCTTGCGCCAAAACGTAGCGTCTCGGAGAGAATGACCAGCCTTATTGCTAAATGTAGCTCGTTCTCTACTTATAGCTGATATCAACGGCGACCCCCACCTCTCCGGATTGTGTCACATGTAGATGCCAACATCTGGTCGAGCGTGAATCATGGCGCGAACACCACAGCTTTCTTCAGGAGAAAATCCATGCAACCGATGTGGCAAGGCGATGTGCTTTTACTACCTGTAGCACAGACTGAGAGAACAGTGTTTTCTCTCCCCGGAGTGACAGAGGAGCGCTAAAGCGGGAGGTATTTCAGTCCGTCACTCATTCTTTTGGGTGGACATAGCGGTTTTCGGTTGCAGAGAAAACATCGCCCTAATACTGGGCTGCTCGTGTCGCCTACCCCACAAGAAAATGCTATTTATGCTCTCATTGGGATGCTCCCTACATCAATCGTCCCTACACAACAACTACGCACGAATGCGTCATGAACTAGAAGCTAGGGAGCTAGATTCTAGAAAAGGCTAAAGTTTATGAAAAATTGATAAAAGGACTTTATGACAGAACTAACAAACAGACCAAGTAACCCTGCTCTTAGCGCCAGTTAATCGGAGAGAAATTAGGCCGTTTCTAGCCAGTCAAATATACGATCCAACTGCTCCAAGCTCACTAAGCCGTACTGCCAAAGAATCATCGGTAAGAAATTCGGAGCTTGTTCCGAGTGCCGCAAGGCGACAGCTATAGAAGATGTCGGAATCGCTAAATCTTCTTGTAAAAAGCGAATTAACCGGGTCTGCCGCGAAGACTTCATAGTCTTGGTAAAGTGTGTGAGGTTATCCCTAGAGTAGGACAGGCAAACGCGAGTCCACTTCACCCATCTGGTTGAATCACGGGTATGCACTCAGAATGATTTACTTCTCTACTTTTTTAGAACATCCCTTCCTTGAGAAGGGTATAGCGATTTTCTGTCGCATGAAGTACAGCCGGATGTTGCTCGTTCATCGTTCATGGTTCATCACATCTTGATGGCGACGAACCATGAACAAAAAAATTGATGAGCCTGTATCAAACCTGGCTGACTCCTCGTGGCTTGTGTCCGAAACAAAGCTCCCCTTCGTGGTAGCACTCTATGCACCAACTTTGGTCGGGACAGATAATCCAGGTATCCCAGCTAGCCTGAAACACTAGCTCGGCGTGCCGTGCCACTGCGGCCAGATTCAGTTCAAGTGACAGTGAACTGGCATCACTCCAAGTTGCGATCGCATTAGCGTCACCTAGCTGCTGGTCAACAATCAATTGTCTGAATGTGGCGGCGAGGTCAGAATAATTATGCCACGTCTTTTCGACGCGAGCGGGTACTAAACTCCAATCGATTCGGCCCCACCACGCGATCGGGAAATTTTCAGCAATCCAATGCGTTGGTTGCTCAGTAGTTGGTAAATCAGACCAAATAATCTTGTAGGGAACTGACTCGGCATCGAGCTGAGCGAGTAATTCTTGTTTCTCGCAACGTTGTCGCTGCTGCGAGAGAGTTCTTTTTAATGCCTCGCGACGTGCTATGAGAGTTTCTCTACGTTCTCGCTCCATTTATTTTTTAGCTTTTCCGCCCTAGCCAATTTGGCAGCAACTCAATCCAAGCCTATTAGCCTAATAAGGACACACGCCTGTGCGTCCCTATTAACAAAAACTTTTACCAACGAGATTTAATCTAACAAATTGGAGAAAGATGATTCTTGTCCATTGTGGAACTCCGTGTCCAATTGTCTGGAGATTGACTTGAGCTTAGTTGCTCTTTACGCTGGCTCAGTTTTTCCAGG
>DATNPC010000323.1:0-6618 GCA_036703375.1 Allocoleopsis sp. | reverse complement strand
GTACCGTCCGAGCGATCTGCGCTTCGCAGCAGCGCTTCGCTATCGCACTCGCTCTTAGTAGATTCCCGCAGTCGCCAGCAACAAATTCACTTTGTTGCAAATACGCTCTCCAGATACCTGAACTCACTGGGAAAAAGCGAGCTAGAAGGCAAAAAATACATTGGGAGATGGAAGGACAGTCGGCTGACCCTATATGAAAAAGTCCAGTCGCAAGAGCCTAGAGAGATATTAAAGGTTGGATACGACAGCCAAAACAGCAGATGGGTTGAAATAGTCTCTCGACTAAGAGAACAGCACATCCGAGATTTCCAGGAAATTGACAAAGAACTCAAGCTTAGAGAAAAAGCCAATCCTACCAAAGGAAGTAGTAGGAAAAAAGAGTCGCCAACCCTGGAATAAAGAGTCAATTAAAATTCACACATCCTAGATTAGAAATGGAAAACTCAGAGTCATTGACAGCATACAACTACCGGGATAAATGGAACCAAGAAATATTGCCAAGAAGGGAAGAATTATTAAGGAGATTCCCGGACTTTGCTCCATGTTTATCGCTCCAGCAAACAGGGAACAACCTTGAATACAGCTTCTACCTAGTGCCAGTAACCAGGAAAGCAGTAGAACTAAAAGAGTACCTGCCCAATTTCTTCCCAGTGCTACAACAATTTCAGCCAATCGAAATGATGTGGAGAGACACTGGAGCGACTGAGATTGACCTGTTTCTAGAAATGTTTCCGTCACAGGCGTTACTGGAAAAAGGGCTAGAAGACAAGAAAAAGGAGAAGATACGAAGGAAAAAGATAAGAGAGTCCAGAATCGTGCTAGCAAAAATAGGGATATTAACGCTAATAGTCGCGTCAATAAATATCTTTGGTAGCACGGCAGAAAAATCTAAAGCAACCATGTGTCAAACAGATAACCAACCATCAGGATTACAAAAATGAAAAATGTAATGTTAGCCATTGAACTGTTCTCGATTTATGTTTGTGCAACTTCATGCCTAATCCACAAGCCCAATAATAAGAAAGGATCAGAATCTTCAATTAACGAAGATAGATCGAGTGAAACTGCACTTCCTCGTCCGGAGGAAGCCTACGAATGCCAGCGCACTCAAGATACCGTAAAGGCTCTTGCAACCAACACAAAAGAAGAAACAGGTCTATTGGATTCAGTAGTTTCTGATAAAATCGAGCCAACACCGCAAGATTCTTTATTAGAGTGGGAGGTAAATTTCAAAGCCCTAAGTCTAGCGGCTTGCAGAAAAATCGCAGGCAATCTGTCACAACTAGATAAAGATAGATTAGGGATTAGTCAGAAAGTAAACGGCAAGGACAAACCTCTGGGGCAGTTACAGCAAGAGATAAAAAGCCGATGTAAACATTACCCTGATGAAGTAAACCCAGTCGTGCGATCGCACTGCAATCCCAAAGCCAAGGTTACAGTGAGCAAGGCAATACCGCTTCTTAAAGTGCCGCAGCACCAAGGAAACTCCAGAAGCGCCTGATAAGTCGCGTCGTAGAATAAGCTCGCTCAATTCGTTATGAGAACCCACTCTAAAAGTACAATTGTACTAATGGGGGTGGGTTTTAAAGATAGCAATCGACCTCCACAGTTATGGAGAATCTCATTCACTAACTGTATACGGGTGAGATCGCTTTTTCCCGATTGCAGGTAATCTACCAGGATCAAAAAAAGGTAGACCTTCAGACAACAGAGAGAAAAGTGACTATCTGATTGACTACCTGCTGGATCGCATACCACCCTCATTGTTATCTCCGAATCGCTGCGATTCGGTCGTGTAACAGCTCTCCCCTGGTTGAAGATGAATCGCTAGCGCGAGTGAAATTAGCGTGAAACCCAAATAGTCGTTGTTGCCCCAAGTCCAAAAACTTGGGGATTTTTATTATGGAAAGACAACTGGATATCTGGTCAATCAATCAAGAATGCGAGCCTAATTCCGAGCCGAATAATACTGACAATTCTAAGGTCATCCACCTCCACGAATTCAGGTTTAAACCCGACCTTAATAAAGTGGCAAGGTTGCGAAACCTAGCCGACGCTATGAATAAGCGCATCGAATTGTGCAAGCAAGCGCGATCGACACATACAGCTAAAAAGGCAAGAGAAGCCCAAGAGTTTTACCTTGAAGCGGTGGAGTTAGAAGTTGTTCAAACATGGCTCTATCAGATGTCCCAAGCGGTTGAAGCCAACTGTTTGCCTGCAATATTGAGCCGCATTGTCCAGCGGCGTCCCCTAGAAATGTTAAGGGGATACTGCAAAGAAAAGTGGTATCCACAAAAGTTAGAACGCTGGGAAAAAACAACTGATGAGGCGGTAGCTGAACTATTTCGGGACCCGATTATGAGTGACGAGCGAGATCGTTTAGCCAAAATTGGACTCCACTCAGCAACACAAGTCAAGGCAGCTATTTCAGCTCTATGGGACTTAGCACAAATACTGGAACAAAAGGGGATAAAGCCACACACCCATAAGCAAACAAATTTAAAAGAGGAGGCAAAACTACAAAGCCTTCAGGTCAAATTAGCCAGCACAAAAATTCGGGGATTCTTCCCAACTCAAGACGAGAGGGTGCACCGAGAGATTATGCACCACGCAGAACTGGAACCAGGGATGCTAGTCTTGGAGCCGCATGGCGGTCAAGGGGATTTAATTGAAGCAATTTATCGAGAATGCTCAAGCGTTCGAGTAGAGACCGGAGAATTTAACGACCTTCTGTTCAATATCTTGGAGGTAAAAGGATACGAGCCAAGATACCGAGATTTCCTTGAAACAAAAGGGTTAGAAAATCGATACGATCGCGTTATCGGAAATCCGCCTTGGGGTGCGGAGTTCAAACCAGCAATAGAACTCAAGCACATCAGAAAAATGTACGAATGCACCAAGCCGGAAGGCAGAATAGTAACCCTAATTCCGAGCTGTCTTGAAAGAAACCAGTCCGCTGAATATATTGAATTTCTGGAATGGCTAGACATCCTAGAAGCAGACATACTCGAATTACCCAAAAGATGCTTCGCCCAAAACAAAGTGTCTCGCACGCTGACTGACGCAAAATTGCTAGTAATCGAAAAACCACTTATATTCCCCGTTGACGAACTGGTAATGCGGCTATGTGAAAACTTCAAGGGAACCCCAGAAGAACATTACTGCACGGCACGAAAACTATTCAAACTATCTCGGCGTTTATTCAAGATAGCGATCGTGGGATTCAACGAAAGGTCGCTTACCTTAGCCGAGAAAGACGAAATTGAATGCTTGGAAAATCAAGCCGTCGAAATCGCCCACAACCTGGGGACGGAGGTGGATGTACTCTCAGATATCCGGGGCTACATCTTGAAACTCTACCTTCCCCGAAATCAGCGATGCAACTGCTGGGCAGGCAAAGGATGGTGGGGGATCTAATTTGAGCAATAAAGGGAGAGAACAGCCGTTGCTAAAATCCAGTCGGCTGGAATTTAGCAACACGTCAAAGTAGCACAGTGTAGTCTGTGTCCTGCCACCAGGACACAGAATTTTTGTTTCATTGCATCTGAACAAATCTGAGCCAATCTGAAACATTCGGCAACGAGAAGCGTGCGAGAGCCGCACAACACTCGTAAGACAAATGCGCCAGTAAGACAGCAAATGCGACCCCTCTCTCGTCGCTGCTCATCCACAGCGGCGTTACAGAAGATTCATCTGAACGCCAGCAGAAGGTGGGGGCAGCTTTTCAACTAGCTTGAGTTGATTAGGATTGACTCCGACGAATTGAGGAGATTGGAAATTGCTCAACGCCACAGGAGCGTGCAAGGGAAGGACGTGAGTGAGGATAGATTTTAGTTTTGAAGATTTTAGCCGGACTAAATCTCCTCTCATCAGTGAGTAGCCCTCCTCGTCATGACGTTCAAGCCCGACGTACTTATAAATCGGTTCGGCGTAGCGAGACGAAACCCAGCTATCAAAATGTTCTTGCTGTTGTTGTGATAGAGATTGATAGGCTTGCTTAAACAACTCCTGGTGGGACGATCGCAAACTCATAGCCTGAGTGAAAGCGGTGCAACCAATCAGAATAGCTTGCAACTCCCCAACAGTTGGTGAGGAAGTTGGTGGATTATCAACTTCCTCAAGCTCAGATACCACAGGGGATTGAGTAGAATTATTGGTGATGTTGGTGGATAAGTCGAGGTGGCAGTCCTCGATTACCTCTACCTCCGGCGCTGGCGGGATAACGTGCTCACCAACTGTATCAACTATAGAGCCATCCTCTTGCTGGACAATAGATTCAGCGATTGGCTCAACTGCCAACTGATCGCCAAACCCACCAATATCAGCAACAGTAAAGGTATCAGAGTGGGGAGAAGGAGGAGAAGGGGGAGATGAAGAGTCAGAAGGGATATAAACGGTTTTATCGCCGTGACCCTCAGTGCGACCCAAACCAGCTAGTGCCAACACGCGAAAAATCTTGTCTCTGATTTTAGATGTGGGCCATGACTTTATGGGGTTGACTCGACTCTTGGCAAAAGAAGCCGTCAGCGCCTTGCCCTTCGACCACAACTTGAGCGCACAGGTCTGAACCCTCAGTAGCACGCCATCTAGTTTGGTTGAGGGAGCGTTATGAGCATAAATGAGTTTGTGCTGCCACAAATAGAAGCAGGCTAACTCGATCGCAGCTCGCATAGTCTCGCCAGAAATGACGGGCGCTGGTTCCTCGCCCTGAACGACAGCATTAACAATATGCAACCAGAGAGCGAGCCGTGCGGCATAGCTTTCAATTTTGGCGTAGACAAGAGCCAGCCCAAAGTGACTCTCCTGAATTTCAGCAGCAACAAGGGAATGATTGAACGCCTGGAAAAGTAGCTTCGCTTCATGGGACAGTAAGTAGTCTCGCTCCGGCTGAGTTTCCAGACGACGGTAAAGCGTGCGAAGCATTTGAGACAGTACATTGCTGTCTCGATCGGAAAATAAATCGAGCTTGCGCTCTGGAGCATCAACGATAGAGCAGAGCAAAAATCGAGCTAGGTAGCCGCTGGCAATAAAGTCAACCTGGTCGGACATCAAGGCTGAAAGCGTGTCCCATTGATACGTTCCAGTTTTGCTAAAAGCCACGCGCCGAAGATACAAGCGCACGTCCCCACGGTCGTAAGCCCCAAACTTCCCATTGAACAAGCCTAACTCGTGGCGCAAGTCAGCGCCCTTGCCCCCGTTAAATTGGTTGAGACGTTCATAATCTGCCGTTAACTCGTCGAGGTATTCGATCAGACCCCTTGGGTTCTCGTTGTGGATTCTGATCTTTTGAGCAGTCGTCGTGTCATTAAGGATGCGTCGAGTCTCGATTGGCTTTGGTCCCTTGTTTTTGTCAGTAGCAGCTTGCCAATCTGCTAACTCTTGTGCGTAGCGATCGCGGTCGTCCTGGTCGAGATCTTCTAACGGTTCGATAATCAGAGATTGGGGAGGGGTTTTAGCTTGCCCGGAGTTTGCCACGTTAGCAGTCCAGAAAATGCAGGGCTGGACGTACCCCCCGTGAGGATTCACGACAACACGCGCCGAAGTGCCGATTCGACTCGCTGCGACGGGAATTAGAGTATTCAACAGATATTCTGGCGCAGTCGGCATGGCTGCTGCGGCATCAAGAATAGCATCAGCCAGGGGACGAACAAGATAGCGGCGGATGTCTAAGCGCTTCCGGCAGTGATTCAAAAGGGGACGCACGGAAGAAATAGCGGTCTTGAGTTCGGAGAACGATTCAATTTCGCTCCTGACCAGTCGAGCCAGCGCTGCAATGTCGCTATAAGGTTTGCCCACCGATGCGGCTAGTTCCATCAACGCTTCAGTCGCTCTAGCCTCGTTGTCGTATGTGAGGATGATGCTCTTAATCCGATCGACTAATTTAAGGGAGCGCCTACCGTTTGAATGAGCCGGTTGTCCAGAATCCAGATGTTCCTGGTTCTGGTTGGAAGGCATTTTGTGGCTTAAATTAAAGTCGCTGAAAATAGCAGCCTGGATGGAAGAGGGGCAGAAACGCTCGAAAGAATTGCGATCGAGTCGATAAATTTTCTTCCAGCAGCTCACATCGCCACCGAGGTAAAAGGCGGCAGGCTGCTTAGATTGAAGATCGCCAAGTGAAGTGATGATGCGTCCAATGCGATCGCTATCAATGCCCAGGCGCTCCCCTGCTTGATACGCCAAGTCTATCGGTAGACCCCGTACACTTAGAGAGTTAGACGAAGCCCAGTTATGCCAGCCGAAAAGCTCGTTAACTGCAACGCTCAGGGAGTGAGATCGATCTGAGTAAGGATCGGCTCCGTGTAAAATCGAGCGGCTCTTCGGACAGATCAAATCAGCTAAATCAATAGAACCGGCACAAGACGATCTGAGGGCAGCCTCTACAGCCAGGGGGGTTTTAGCAACAGTAGTTTGCGAAGTTTGCGATAGCGATCTGTTGCCCTCTTGGGGCAATCGACCGCACGCTCTTAAAATGCCAATTGATTCCAGGCTCTCAACAATAGGCAGCACGAGAGCGCGATGAACAGATTCATACGAGTTGCCCGATGGTCCAATTGTGGGAGCTAGCACGGTAAAGCGTCCAGCGCCCAAAGCTTCACCGACGTGCTGACCACCTGGGGC
>DATNPC010000322.1:0-4382 GCA_036703375.1 Allocoleopsis sp. | reverse complement strand
GTAGCAGCGTTGAGCCGCAACTGTGGCAAACTTCGGCATCCATTGGGTTGCTGTCTGCGCTCGGACAATTGGGGTTGAGGCAATAGCTCATGAACCATAAGACGACTGGGGAACCTATACTCTATTGTTCCTTAAGTTCATCGGAGGTCACAGGACGGAAAGTTGAGTTAGCCCAACTAGATGAGATGCGATCGCATTGATTTATCTTAGATTTGCAGGGGATTTTGTGCCAGCGAGATATCGATTGACTAAACGTCTTGCTTTCTAGAGAAAGCAGAAAGCGACGAAAAGCGATCGCTTTTCATCGTGTTTACTATATCGCTATCATGCTTTCTACAATCTTTTCAACAGCTTTCCTAGCGGATCTGTTGTTTCTACTTGTTAAGCTATCTCCGCGATTTGCCTCTTAGGATTTATGTTGTGCAGCATGATGTTTGTGATGCGTGACTATGACTGTCTTATGTACAACAGTCTTAGCTTGAACGGCAGATGTGAAGATGGCAACAGGTGCGGCAATGACTAAAGAAAGCAGTAATGCTTTAGTGATGTTATGCATTGGAGCATGCTCTAAAAAATCGTTAGTCTAAACTATCTGATGGACATATGGCATTGTTGTGTCAATTTGATGTCGTTTTTATGTCTTGAAGAACTGCGATCGCGTTTGCTAAGCTTTTTTTTGACGTTGTAGCCTGAAGGCAAAAATTGTCCTACACTAACAGCCACGTCAGCAGACTTCAAGATGGAGAACGCGATCGTATGGCTGATTCCAGATTAGTGCAACGAGCTATAGAACGTCACGAAGTAGCGAATCCCGAAAAACGCCGCCAAGACCTTCTCATCGACCTGGCATTACATCGCAACGGTCATCAACCTCCACTCGCAGATTTACCTCCAGACGCCCAGAACGCGATTCGAGAATACTTTGAGAGCTACGAGCAAGCTTGTACCGAAGCAGACTCCATGCTCCTCAGGCTGAACGAACCCGGCATCATTTCCCAACTCTGTCTGCAAAGCCCGATTGGTAAGCTCTTACCTACTGCCCTCTACGTTCACACTGCGGCGTTGCAATCACTTGACCCCCTACTACGTCTGTACGAGCAGCGCGCCTACCGTATTCTCGAAGATGTGGCAGGAGCAACTCTCCTCAAATTTCAACTCGATAAACCCCGAATCTCTTACCTGTTTTACCCAGATTTTGATACCGACCCTCATCCTGCGTTGCATACAAGCATTCAAGTCAATCTAGAAGACGATAGTCTCA
This sequence comes from Allocoleopsis sp., assembly GCA_036703375.1. Taxonomy (GTDB): domain Bacteria; phylum Cyanobacteriota; class Cyanobacteriia; order Cyanobacteriales; family Coleofasciculaceae; genus DATNPC01. The sequence goes on along the minus strand of DATNPC010000322.1, from coordinate 3,121 downwards.
GATATCGCGACTACATCAACACCAACAATCCTCCAGTTTTGCACCGCAAAGAAACCTTTGTAACGCCCGATTATCCTGGCTACGAGCAGTTTGCCGAACTGACTCGCCAAGAAGAAGCATTCGGTCTATTAACCAACACCCGTAGCATTGGCACGCGAGAGGGTTGGCAGCAACGCCTAAACCAGTATCGAGTAGAACTCCAAGGGCATCGCTTGATTCAGTTAAAACCCTCACCCTCAGTCTCCCCGTCTCCCCGTCTCCCCATCTCCTCATCTAGCAGATTGACTAGCTTTGAACGCAACTCGGTATCAACTCCACCCCGCATTGAACGGCACAGGGCGGCAATAGTTCGCAATGACCTGTCCCGCCCCGTGCGTCTCGCGTTGGAAGCCGGTTTATTCAGTCCAGAGACGACCTTCTTTGACTATGGTTGTGGATATGGTGGTGATATTACTCGAATTGCCCAAGAGGGCTACACCAGTATTGGATGGGACCCCTACTACTCACCGGATACTCCGCATACACCTGCCGATTTGGTGAATCTGGGCTATATCATTAATGTGATTGAAGACCCTGCCGAGCGTCGAGAAGCCTTGCTCAAGGCGTGGGAACTCACTCGTAAAGTTTTACTAGTCGCGGCTCAAGTCTTGATTCAGGACAGTAGCAGAGGGCAAGTGGCTTATGGCGATGGCGTGATTACCAGCCGCAACACGTTCCAGAAGTACTACGAGCAGGAAGAACTGAAGCTTTACATCGACCAAGTGCTAGGTGTCGATGCCATTCCGGTTGCCCTTGGAATTTATTTCATCTTCCGGGATGAAGCGCAAGCTGAAAGTTTTCGAGCATCTCGCTTTCGCTCTCGCACGACGACTCCTAGAGTTCGCTCTCGGATTAAACGCTACGAAGACTACGCCGAACTGTTAGCGCCGTTAATGGCGTTTGTTGCAGAACGCGGTCGATTGCCAGTCAAAGGTGAATTACTGCAAGAATCTGAGATAACAGCTGAATTCGGTACGCTGCGTCGAGCCTTTCACGTCATTTTACAGGCAACTGACCCTGAAGAATGGGAAGCGATCGCGCAAAAACGCCGTCAAGATATCCTCGCTTACCTAGCACTGAGCAAGTTCAGCCATCGCCCGAAGCTGGGAAACTTGGCACCGGATGTGCAAGAAGATATCAAAAGCTTGTTCGGGACTTACAAGCAAGCCTGCTTCGATGCCGACGACATGCTCTTTAGCTTAGGCGACCCAGAGGTAATTGTGGAGTGCTGCAAAAACAGCACGGTTGGAAAAAAATTACCCAATTCGTTGTGGATTCACGTTTCAGCGATGGACGCCCTCGACCCACTGCTGCGGCTGTATGAAGGCTGTGCTAGCCGCACAATTGGTCGTTTAGAGGACGCAACTGTAATCAAATTTCATATCAAGACACCGAAAATTTCTTATCTGTTCTACCCCGACTTTGATATCGACCCTCACCCCGCACTGCACACCAGCATGCAGATTGACCTGCGGGACTTACACGTTACCTATCGGGACTACGAAACCGATGATGACCCTCCAGTTCTCCATCAAAAAGACGCTTTAGTCACTCCCGACTACCCGCACTATGAGAAATTCACCAAACTGAGCCAGCAAGAACAGGACTGGGGACTACTCGATGATTGGCGGGCGATTTCTCATCGTCAAGGTTGGTTGAAGTGCCTGGAAGAGCGATGTTCGATGCTTCAGGGGCATCGGCTACTGTGGCGCAAGGATGCTGACCCTTATAAGCTTAAGCTGATGCGATCGCAATTGCGCGCTCGACAGACCAAAAACCGTAAGATTCATCAAAGCCAAGATTGCAACTCTGTATCTTGCGAACCGCTTGAAGTATCCGACTGTGATAAGGAGTCAAATGCCTAATTTTTCAGGCTGGAAATGGTGAAGTTATAAAGTTATAGGTGTCGCCATAAAGGTTAGGACAGATTTAAAGGCTGAAATGACCACGTACTAGTAATCAAACCTTCTGCCCTCTGCCTTGTGCCTTCTGCCCTATTTTTGACCAGACTCCCAACGTGCCACTGTTGTGAAAACCAGTTGCTCAACTGTCCACTATCGAGCCTGACAAAAGCCTGAAAGCTGAGCTAGCTCTCCTCAAAAACCGACTGTCACTTAGACAAGTTGCATAGAATATCTGTTTGTCCCGATTAGACTTTTCTACTGTCGAAGTATAAATAGTTTCGTCGGGGTGTCAGACCATGAATTTAACTCTTAGCTTTATCGCTATCGCAGAAGCCGCAGCCAAACAACAAGCGCAGCAGCTCAATGCTGCCGAGAGTTCCGAGGTAAAACAAGCATCAGAACAAGCAGAAGGTGGCAATGATGCGGGTAGAGACATGAGAAAAGATGCTCTGCCAATGCCTAAACTCTACTGTTGTTCTGTAATCCCGCTATCTTGTATAGAGGGTACAGATGCGATCGCGGTTTAAAGCATTCCTCTCCTCAAGCTTAAGATGCGATCGGGTGTAACTTTATATTTACCTTTTGCCTCTTACAATCAAGCTAAAATTCTTGGCACCTTTCTCAATCATCGTAGGATGAGCATTGCCGACTAGAACTTGAAAACCCCATTCTATCGTTGGTCGGCAACGCCCACCCTACAGACCTAGCATTCTCGTTGAAGGACATTAGAGTTATAGTGATCGACAAAGCACAGATTGCTTAGACTCCTTTAACTGAGAGTTCGAGGTAGAGATATGAAACTAATCAAACGGACTACTCTTCACTACCAAGAAGGTACCTCAGATAAAGTTTACGAAGTCGATTTGTGCCAGATTGAGCAAGCTTATGTGGTCAATTTCCGCTACGGACGCCGTGGTACTACCCTCAAAGAAGGTGTAAAAACCACTCAGCCGGTTCCAGAAGCCGAAGCGCAAAAAGTCTTCAATCAACTGGTTTCCTCAAAAGTGAAGAAGGGCTATCGCGATGTCACCGAACAGGCTAGCCCTGAAGCTTCAGCACCTCAACCCATTGAATCAATACCTGTCCCCGCCACCGATAACCCACACCACCAAGCGATTCTCAACCGTCTCGCTCATCGGGATAATCACAAATGGCCGCTAGAACGAGCAATTTGGCGG
>DATNPC010000321.1:0-7017 GCA_036703375.1 Allocoleopsis sp. | reverse complement strand
GCAGACCACCCCTTGCGCCCAACCATCGATGGTCACATCGAACAGTGGTCGCTTGATATTCTCAAGATTGGCGAACAAAAATTCCAGGCAGGCAAGCTGGATGAGGCCATTAAAATCGCTAGACGGATTCCCGCGAACGTCTCCGCCCATAACTCAGTAGAAAAGCAAGTCGAGCGCTGGCAGAGCATCTGGTCGCAAGCACAAGAGGTTTACAATCGGGCGGTGGGGCAGCTCAAGCAGTCCAACTGGAATCAGGCGTTTAGAGAGGCCGTAAAACTGACCTCGATCGACAATAAATACTGGGCAACCGCCCAATACGATCGCCTCGTCGATCTCATTCAGATCGGACGAGAAGCAAGCGCTCAGCTGGATAAAGCCTATCAGTTGAGTAAAAGCGGGAGCGTAGACAATATTTTGGCTGCGATTAAAGAGGCAGAGAAAATTCCTCGCGAGAGTTTTGCTTATAAAGAAGCTCAAGATTTAATTGCCGATGCAGGTAACAAACTGATCAAAATCGCTGAGGAACGGCTCGAACAACGGAACTGGAAAGGTGTCCTGGAAATCGCCAATAAACTTCCTCCGAGCGTCAAGGTACCGCAGGTGAAAGAGGACTTGATTGACTTGGCGAATGCAATATCGAGCGCTGAGTCAGGAACAGCGACAGGTTTGGACGATGCGATCGCGTCAGCGCAAAAACTAGAAGCCGACCGTCCCTTGTACGATAAGGCGCAGCAGCTGATCGATCGCTGGCAGCGAGAGAAAGAAGATGTTGCTCGTTTGGATCGAGCTAGGACGTTTGCGAAGTCCGGGTTGAGTGCCGATCTCAGAGCAGCAATTGCCGAAGCTCAACAGATTCCCGTCGGCAATCCTCGCTATCAGGAAGCACGCTCGGAAATTAGGCGCTGGACATCTCAAGCGGAAACCATAGAAGACCAACCTTACCTCGACCGAGCGAACCAAATATCGAGCTTGGGTGGAGTTGCCTCGATGCAAGAAGCGATTCAGGAAGCCAGCCGGATCGCCCCTGGCCGTGCGCTCTATAAGGAAGCGCAGGCCAAAATTGGAGAATGGACTCGCTCGATTCAGCGCATAGAAGACCAGCCCTACCTCGACCAAGCGAATGCTCTAGCCGATGGAGGCAATCTGTCAGCAGCAATTAGTGCCGCTCAACAGATTAAATCCGGCAGAGCCTTATATAGCGAAGCACAACGTAAGATCGGAAGTTGGCAGGCGGAAATTGACGGTCAGCAGCGTTTACAGGCAGCCTACCAAGCCTCAACTCCCGGCACTCCGGAAGCCCTGCGAGACGCGATTCGACTGGCTAGACAAGTTCCTAGAGGAGCATCCAACCGCAGCGAGGCTAGATCGGCAGCCGATCGCTGGAGTAGCCAACTGTTATCAATGGCGAACGATCGCTCCTCTTACGATCTCAACGAAGCAATCTCAATCGCGAAAATGATTCCCGCCGGTACAGAAGCGTATGAGGCGGCTCAACAGCAAATTCAGACCTGGCAAAGAATTTTAGAACCACCACCATCTCCTAGCCCAGCCGAGGAATCAACAGGTACAGATGCTGGGTAGTCATTTGGCTCGGCCACAAGACTGCGAACGGCGATCGCGTTCTCATACTCAACAATGAGGAAGAGGACACTGCGATCGCTCGCTTAGACTGCGTTGGCGATTGGCTTGACAAAAGGCGAAGTCTACAATACCAAAATGAGTACAGTAGTCATCGGTTATTTCTTGGCAGGAATCATTGGGCTTAGTCTGGGCTTAGTCGGTGGGGGTGGCTCTATCCTCGCCGTCCCGGTTTTGGTTTACCTGATGGGCATTACTCCAAAAACAGCGATCGCGATGTCTCTCGTCATCGTCGGGATGGTGAGTCTCTTCGGGGCGATCCCTCATTGGCGACTCGGTAATGTTTGCTTGCAAACTGCGCTCCTGTTTGCGCCGGCCGCCATGTTGGGAACCTACCTCGGAGCACGATTAGCTGCCCTGCCTGCGATCGATGACACGATCCAAATGGGACTTTTTGCCGCTACCATGTTGCTGGCTGCTGTCTTGATGATTCGCAAAAGCGATCGCTCATCCCCAGTGGCGATCGCAACCGAAGACCAAAACTCCGATCCTACCTCGCAACACCGCAACCTTTGGCTTTGGATTGCGATCGAAGGATTTGGTGTCGGTGTCTTAACGGGACTAGTCGGAGTTGGGGGTGGCTTTGCGATCGTGCCTGCGCTAGTTTTGTTGGGTAATATTCCGATGCAACAAGCCGTCGGGACGTCTCTGCCCATTGTTGCGCTCAAGTCAGTTACAGGTTTCCTAAGGCGTGTCATCAATTAGCTACACATCCCGTACCAGTAGTGAATTCTGGCTGTCAGGCTCGTTCGAGCTTTATAGCCGTAAAAGCCTTGCTCTGACAGCATTCTACATTTAATTGATGACACGCCCTAGGTTATCTAGGACAGGTGGAACTCGATTGGCAGTTGATGGTGTCTTTCACCATTGCTGCTAGTGGAGGCACTCTCCTCGGCGTTTACTTAGTTCCCTCACTGAAAGCGCAGCACCTCCAGAAAGGCTTTGGCTGCTTTCTCGTGTTGCTCGCAGGATTCATTCTCTGGCAGAATTGGCAGACTATCGGCTGATCGGGACACAGTCGCTAAACTCTTTGCAGCACTCTTGAGAGTGCTAGACACTCTATTTGGCTGGCAACAGACCGCTTTCTTGACACAGAATCATCAAAAATCTGACATAGAACTGACACTCAGTTCGTCTACAGTAACAGCAGATTTGATTTATTAGTAGTCGGCTGGATGGTTCGAGTGAATTAAGAGCGATCGCGTTAATTGGAGCTTGTGCATTACCATGAGTAACTGTCCTTGCTGCTCTAATCAATTGTTACGCCATGTCCGGCATCAACATACTTACTGGTTTTGTTTATCCTGTAGGCAGAAGATGCCTCATCCAGCTTCATCAACGGACTCGCGATCGGCTGTAGCTGTTTTCGATCCGCCACAAAAACCTCGTGGTTAAAACGGCAATGCTTCAGGTGGCGCAATATCGGCTCCAGCTTTAATGCCATCTTTACTAGACTGTAGCCCAGGCTTGCTCTTGGCTTCTGCACGCTCAGCTTTAGGAGACGTTGAGGTCTGTGAAGCAGGAGTTGGGGCAGGCTTCAATTCAACGGATGCCTTTGGTGCTGCTTGCTTCGACATCAAGCCAAGTCCTCCGATCGCGCCTGCGATCAAAGCGGTATAGCCAACATACAGATGGACTGAATTCAGCTGAAATCCTGGTAAAGCTGTAGAGTTATTATACCAGGAGGGAACTACCGATTTCACTGGATCGGGTTCGGGCAAGGACGCTGCGATCGCAGCGCCATTCAGTCCCAAGGCATTCCCAATCCGTCGGATAAAACCACGAATGTAAACATCCTCTGGCAATTCATACAAGCGACCCATTTCCAATGCTTCAATATGATGCATCGGTATCAGGGTTTGAGTATGCAATTGGAACACGCTGAGCGATCGAGCTTCACGCGCCCGCATCAGCTCTTGACCGATTTGGAGTAGGATTTCCTCTCGCTCTTTTGCTGCCTTTTGCGCTGCTAGTTCTGCCTTTCTGAGTTTTTGGTTTTGCTTTGTATTTCCAGTCTGTTTGTTGGTCACTTTGGAGGGAGTAGTTTTACCATCGAACTTAGCAAATTCTTCTTTAGTTGCGGTGTCTGAGTGAGAGTCCGCATGTCCTGAATTATCGTCCATCTCTTGAGAAAAATTAGACTGCTCCTGTCTAACTTCCTTTGTTCTCTCGGAAGATGCAGGTACAATATTATACTGTCGAACCAGCTGTTGAAACGTCAACCGAACGGCTTCTCGTCCCACCGCCTTCACTAAAATTTGAGCGGTGCTGGATGCTTCTCCCAGCATCGTCTGCAACCCTGCCATGGAGCGGCGATAAACTTCACTATCTACAAGTTCGGCTTCGATCTGAGACAAAATAGACCGCAATCCTTCTTGAGAAATTTCAATGGTTGGGTTTTCAACAGCACCGTTGCCGTAAGTAGCCTGCATTACCATAATGTTCTCTTGTTCCGTGTTTAAGTAAAAGTACTGTGACAGAGCAACACAAGGGGTGAGGTAGAAGTTGCATCATGCCACCCACAGCAATTACCAGTGAATAGACGGTAGCTGGGGCTATCTGAGTATTCTTTTCGGCTATCTAGGTGAAAATCCGGAGAGTTATTTAATGTTTTCCCTACGAGCAGAGTTAGGGAATTTTTTCGATTGCCGAGCATGGCGTAGAGCATAGCTACAGGGGAAATGCAGACCGAGCGATCGCTCTCTAGCTGGACGCACTTCAACTTCAACAAGCAAAGAAGTCAAGCTTTGCAAATATAGCGGTTCTCGATTGCCTAGAACACATCGTAGGGGCAATTCATGAATCGCCCCTACAAACAATCAGTGTTCCACATAAATTCATAATTAAAAATGACGAATTATAAATAAAAACAAGTTTTAATAATTCATCAATGTTTTTATCGGCTTTGAACGTTAGCTGGGACAGGAGTCAAGAGTCAATGATTTCCCCAATTACCAATTACCCATTTCCATAAATCTTCCACTTGATTGTTTGTAGCTTTATGGTTAATGATTATTTGACGCTACTACATCTGTAGCGTCAGTGGTAGAACAGCGATCGCATAATCCAAAAAACTCCAGGGTATGGTAGTAAATCTTAAACTGATGAGAATCTTGCAGTTCGCTTTCCAGTTGGTGAACGGGACATTCATCAATGGCAATTGATTCTCCACAGTTGAGACAAGTGAGGTAGTGTCGATCGCTGTGTACAGAGTAGAGAGATTCCCCGTTGGCAACTGTTCGTACCTGAACCGCTCCTTCCAACTTCAGCGACTCAAGAGAGCGGTACACTGTAGCTAGACCCATACTTTGCTCCCGGTTGCGTAACTCGATATAAATATCTTGGGCGGAAATGGCACGGTTCAAGGTTTTAAGCAAGTTCAAGATTCGCTCTTGAGAACGGGTACGCTGGACTTTCATTGGCTTTCGGTTCAATTTCCTAGAAATTTCTTGGAGTCTTGGGGACTGGGTGGTTCAAACTTTAAAAGGTAAATTTAGGGGATACCTGTGATTCACAAATTTCAAGCTCGCATCTATGTTACCCTTCGACCTTCGGTATTAGATCCGGCGGGTGTAGCCGTGGAGTCTGGAGTGAAGCACTTGGGTTACGACAACGTCGAACAGGTGCGAATTGGCAAGTATATTGAGCTGATGATCTGTGCGGAAAATGAAAGTAAGGCGAGAGAACAACTCGATCGCATTTGCGATCAGTTGTTGGCAAATCCAGTAATTGAAAATTACCGATTCGATTTGACTGAGGTAGCTGTAATAATGGGGGCATCGTCATGAAGTTTGGAGTTGTCGTCTTTCCTGGGTCAAATTGCGATCGCGATGTAGCCTACGTGACTCAGAGTTTACTCGATCGACCCACACGAATGGTTTGGCATGAGGAAACCGATCTCTCTGACCTAGATGTAGTCATCTTGCCGGGTGGTTTCAGTTACGGAGACTACCTACGCTGTGGAGCAATTGCTCGATTCTCACCGGTGATGGGTCAGGTGGTGGAACATGTCAAACAGGGTAAGTATGTTCTTGGCATCTGCAATGGCTTTCAGGTACTAACGGAAATGGGTCTATTGCCAGGGGCACTCGTCCGCAATCGCGACTTGCACTTTATTTGCGATCGCGTTCCAATTAAGGTCGAACGCACCGATTTGCCTTGGACAACAGCCTACAGTACGGGGCAAGTCATTACCCTGCCGATTGCTCACGGAGAGGGCCGCTATTACGCCGATGCTGATACGCTCAAAGCATTAGAGGATAACGGTCAAGTTTTATTTCGTTACTGTACCGCTACAGGGGAAACGGACGACAGGGGCAACCCCAATGGTTCGTTAAACAATATTGCAGGAATTTGCGATCGCACGGGCAAAGTTGTGGGCATGATGCCCCATCCAGAACGGGCATCCGATGACCTACTCGGCGGCACTGATGGTCTCAAGTTGTTCGAGGGGTTGTTGGCAGCGCTATCGAGTGAAACTACGCCTGCAATGAGTCTCGCGAGTTAACTCAATGACCAGTTTTCCGTGACCAGTGACCGGGTTGCATGTTGGGAATTTGATCTCAACTGCAACCTTCCACATTGACTTGAAAATAAGGCAGAGGGTAGAAGGCAGAGGGCAGAAGGCATAAGAATTTTCATGCGTCTTGGTGTACGCAGTTCATGAGCGACTACTAACGAAGAATCAAGGCTGGCTTCAAAGCATCAATTGTTGCTAAATCTATCATCCTCAGCTAGTTTGGTAGAGCAGGGGAGTTCACCTGCACAAGAATACTCACTAAGGCGCTATTCCGGCAGGATATCGCCTTAAATGAACCAAAAAAAACGATAGAGAATACAGAGAAAGCCAGTGATGTCATCTACCTCTAGCACCGGCTTCCAGATACAACCGATCCGATACAGGGACTGGATAATCACAACAAAAGTCATTGACAGACGACTATGGCTGCGGTGGCAGCATCCTAAGGAAAATTTCCCTCGCTACAGCTATCCCGTCACGGAGAGAGGTTTAGCCGATACAATTCGTTACGCTCGATTTCTAATCGACTTAGCTATCCAACTTGAAGCGGCTGCCTCCGCGCAGGAATTACAATAATTCGATACCGATGAATTCTAGTAACCAGCGTAGATTGTGCAGATTAGATGCACAATACAAAGTTAGGTTGTGAGCATCCCAAATGTTCTATAGCTGTTGCCATAAAGGTTAGGACAGATGTAATGGCTAAAACAACCATGTAGTAGCAATAAACCTTTTGCCTTCTGCCTTTTGCCATAATCCTCACGAAAGAGTTAGTAACTACATAATCTGCGTTATCTTCATAGCAACAAGTTGGCTCCTTCGACGTTTGTAGCCGTTAACCAGAGCGGAAGGATGAGCTT
>DATNPC010000320.1:0-4299 GCA_036703375.1 Allocoleopsis sp. | reverse complement strand
ACGGGGTTAAAGCCCGCAGGTTCGGCAAATGGTGTTCGTTGGGGAGCGTTCAAACTTCTCCATCGCTGCGGCGATTCGGGTTTGGGTTTTGGCTTGCAGAAGTTTGGATACGAGGGTAACGGTTACGGCGTTCTGGAAATTAATGCTGACTCATCCGCTCAACCCAAACCCCTGCCCGTGCAATTTGCTAGCAATCCCCTTGCTTCTGACAATTCTGACTGTGCTCGTCAGGGGGGAGATGTCAAGGTTTACAGGGGCTTTTTTCCCCCAGGCAACTCCGAGCCTGCTAATCTCAGTTTTATCGGTGATGTGAGGCGTTTTCCGGAAGAGTACTGGCACGAAGCGTCAGAGCTTGGTGGAAAACGGTTCGTGTACTTCGGCACGCGAGAAGCGCAGTGTCCTTCAGGCTACATTGTATTTCGACAGGGAACTCCACAACAGGGATATCAATATGGCGCGATCGAACCTATCGCGATCGATGATACTCGCATGACATTCCGTTGGTGGATTGCCGAGCCAAAGGTCACGAACTTCTCCAGAATACCCGCAAATTTTAACTACTCGTATACCGTTTCAGTACCGCCTATACCGCCTTTGAGTTCCCGATTCTTATTTACGGATGCTGGTAATTGTAACTGCCGCTGTGAAGGTGTGGAAGCGAAAGTCCGGGCTTGGTTTGATGACGATCTTGAGCCTTATGAGAAAACGGTGAACTTCTGCCAGGAAGACTCTATTATCTTTGGGGTACCGGGTTCGTCTCGTACTCTAACATTGAAAAATAATACTAATTTTCCTATCGTGGGGTTTTATGCCGTGCCACGAGGTAAAGAGGATTGGGATCGGAATCTGCTCGATCGCGATCGAAAGATTGACGCACTTTCTAACTACTCTTTGACACTTTCTAACACTCTTGGCTGTAATTATGACCTTAGAGCCGTCTACCTCAAGGGGTCTTCTACATCATCTGGAGTAGTCGTGGAGAAGCGCAATGTTGATATCTGTCATTCGGGAGTTATCGGGCTATCGAAGTCTGATTCTGTTGTTACTTTTGACTGAGCGAATTCTCAATTTCTACTTAGAATAGGATAATGTTTGATTCAACTGACTTTTTGGTGAGTATGAGAATAGATTATGGCAAGTGTCAGTTCTCATCACTCTACAGTTTTGAGTAAAGGGAAGGGAATGGAAAAGCCTATTTATAGGGCAACTGTTACTGTTGTGTTATTGACTTTTATTGGTTTAGCTGTTGCAGCTGCATTCCCGAACAGTGTAGAAGCCGTTAGATGTCAAGAAATTGATTCAACTGGCAAAAAAAGTTGTTCGTAGGTTAGTTATTCAGTAGGTTGGCATTACTATTTGTCGGTGGGATGAGGCAGAGGGCAGAAGGCAGAAGGCAGAGGAGACAGACATTTTTAGGCTATTAGTTTAAACTAAATTCGCATCTACTGATTTTTACCTGGGAAAAATGAGCATTTTTTTCGATGCCTTTATCTCCTACGGACGAGCAGATAGCCTAGCGTTTGGAAGAAAACTTTATGCTCGATTGCTGGAAGCAGGGTTTAAGATTTGGTTTGACCAAAACGACATCCCTCTTGGGGCAGATTTTCAGAATCAGATTGATGATGGTATTGAAAAGGCGCATAACTTTCTGTTTATGATTGCGCCGCATTCCGTGAATTCGCCCTATTGCCTTAAGGAAATTGAGTTAGCGATTAAGCGTAATAAACGGATTATTCCCCTGCTGCATGTCGAGCAAATTAGTCAGGAGACTTGGCAGCAGCGATTCCCGAACGGTACGGCAGAGGAGTGGGAAGCGTATAAAGCGAAAGGGAAACATACGGTTTTTCAGAATATGCACCCGACGATTGGCAAGATTAACTGGGTGTATTTTCGAGAGGGCATTGATGATTTTGAGAAGTCCTTTGCCGGATTAGTTGACTTATTTCGTCGTCATGAGGATTACGTCGAAAAGCATACCCATTTTTTAGCCAAGGCGTTGGAGTGGGAGAGGCATCAAAAATCCCATAGCTGTCTGTTGATTGCCGATGAGAAGCAACAGGCTCAAGAGTGGTTGCAGCGACGGTTTAAGGATGAGCAACCGCCTTGTGTGCCTACGGATTTGCATTGCGAGTACATCACCGAAAGTATCAAGAATGCCAACAACTTGATGACTCAGGTGTTTATCTCCTATGCGGATGCAGATAGGGAGACGATGGAGAAGATTCGTAGGAGTTTGAGGCGGGAAAGTATTACCGTTTGGACGAATACGACGGATATTCAAACTGGGGAAGCGTTTGAGGAGGCGATTCAGCGAGGGATTGAACAGGCGGATAATGTGGTTTATTTACTTTCGCCTGAGTCGGTAACGTCTTATTTCGCTCGGAAAGAATTAGAGTATGCCTTATCGCTGAATAAGCGGATTATACCTGTTTTAGTGCGAGAACTATCATCAGAACTGATACCGAATGCGTTGCGGGATTTGCAGTATATCGACCTGACGGACAATGTACAGGAAGACGATTATTTACTGGATGAAAGCGAACTGCTGAGGATTTTGCATCAGGATGCGGCTTATTATAACGAGCATAAAGTTTTACTGACCAAAGCGCTGAAGTGGAAGCGGCAGCACGAGAATCCCAGCATTCTGCTGCGAGGGTATAACTTGCACAGTGCTGAAACTTGGCTGAAGGTGGCAAAGAAGAGAATGCTGCATCCGCCGACACCGTTAATGGAAGAATTCATTGAGGAAAGTTCGCGGCAACCACCTGCAACATCATTAGATGTGTTTATTTCCTATTCTCGTGCCGATTCGGACTTGGCTCGAAAGCTGAATGATGAACTGCAACTTCAGGGGAAAACGACGTGGTTTGACCAAGAAAGTATTGCATCGGGGGCAGATTTTGCCCAGGAGATTAAACAGGGAATTCAAGCTTGCGATAACTTTTTGTTTATTCTCTCGCCTCGTTCGGTGAATTCGCCTTACTGTGCTGAAGAGGTGGAGTATGCGGCAGGCTTAAATAAGCGGTTTGTGACAGTGCTGCATCGAGAGGTGAATGCAGAGGAGCTGCATCCGGAGTTAGCGAAGGTGCAGTGGATTGATTTTGATCAGAATGAGCGGGATTTTAATACCAGTTTTCGACAATTGGTGAGAACCCTGGATACAGACAGGGAACATTTACGCCATCATACGAAATGGTCGCAGAGAGCGATCGAGTGGCAGGAGAAAGATAAAAGTAATGACTTGCTGTTGCGGGGAAGTGAATTAGCCATTGCGGAAAATTGGTTACAAGAAGCCCAGCAAAAAAACAAACAACCCCAGGCGACGGATTTACAAAAGGCATTGATTACGGCGAGTCAGGAATTTCGAGATTATCTCCGGCGACAAGACGAGGAACGACAACAGCGCGAACTGGAAGCAGCACAAAAAATCGCTCAGGAATCAGCTGCTAGGGTGAAGCAGGAGCGAAGAACACTGATTGTTTTGGGTATTTCTGTAGTGGTGCTGAGTGGAGCAACTCTCTTTGCCTTTTCCCAGCGCAATCAAGCTGAGAATTATGCGAAAAAAGCAGAACAAGAGAGTATCCTTGCTCTTGCCCACACCTCGGATGCTTTGTTTCTTGCCAATCAGCAGCTTGACTCGTTGATTACAGCTCTACAGGCAGGGAAAAAACTTCAAGATGCCAACTGGAAGCAAAATACCCCTCCAAGTCAAACCGCTCAGGAGGCGCTAAATCAGACCACTTATGCACTACAGCAGGCGATTTACAACGTGCAAGAGCGTAATCCTTTGCAAGGGCACAATAGTGCAGTCAATAGCGTGAGTTTCAGTCCGGATGGCAAGACGATAGCTTCTGCTAGTGATGACAACACCATCAAACTCTGGGATGTGGCGACGGGCAAAGCCATCACTACCCTCAAGGGGCACAGCGATAGGGTCAATAGCGTGAGTTTCAGCCCAGATGGTAAGAGGATAGCTTCTGCGAGTGCTGACAACACCATCAAACTTTGGGATGTGGCGACAGGTAAAGCCATCACTACCCTCAAGGGGCATAGCGTTTGGGTCAATAGCGTGAGTTTCAGCCCGGATGGCAAGACGATAGCTTTTGCGAGTGCTTACAACACCATCAAACTCTGGGATTTGGCGACAGGTAAAGCCATCACTACCCTCAAGGGGCACAGCGTTAGGGTCAATAGCGTGAGTTTCAGCCCGGATGGCAAGACTTTAGCTTCTGCGAGTGCTGACAACACCATCAAACTCTGGGATGTGGCGATAGGCAAAGCCATCACTAATCTCACCGG
>DATNPC010000319.1:0-4350 GCA_036703375.1 Allocoleopsis sp. | reverse complement strand
GAAAGCATTTGGACAGGTGCCGTTCTGATTCCCTGGTTTGTTGCTCTGATTTTTCTAGCCGTTGCTGGGCTTTTTCTCGTTAGCAGACCAGTCTATTATGTCGATCCGCCTGCAGCGGGTGGTGAAGTCTGCTTGCAATGGGCGGTTGTAGAGATTGTCATTGAGCCTCAAGCGTTGCGATTACAACTATTTACCCCATTTCGCCGTCGTTGGGTACACATACCACTGTCGCATGTTCTCCGTATCGAACTGTTCGATGAGAGGTATGTGGTGCTATCGCGCCATCAGCACGATCGGCTGTGTATCATCCGTACTCGTTCTCAGGACTATATGATTGGCTCCAGATTACTGCCTGTTGAACAGGACTGGCTAGTCACAGAATTGTCTGCATTACTGAAACATATGCAAGATTCCGATCTTTAGGACTAGAGAAATAGCAATACACTTGCGTAATGCACATCTGTGCGATCGCGTAATGTATCCATGAAAAGCGCTGAGTACAACTCCTCTTATCTTAGATAGCTAACCGCAACTGTCGGCCTTTACTCTCGACAAAAGATATTGGTTCAACTACTTCACCCTTGGCAAGACAATCTCGTACAACCTCTGCAACTACTTGCGCCAAATCGCAGGGAACAGCATTACCAATCTGTCTGTACACCGAACTTTGCCCACCGATAAACTCGTAATTGGGTGGGAACGTCTGCAACCTTAATGCCTCATCAACTGTCAAACGCCTCAGTCTCTTGGGTGCTGCATCAAAAGGCAAGGGTTTACCCCCTTTCATTAAGTGAGCGTGATACCACTCGACCCAACTCTTTTCACCAAAGTAGCAATGCTCTTCATCAATAATTGGTGTTTTATTTCCAGCCATAGACGCATGAAGAGCGCAGGAGTAGCGATCGGGGTTTAACGGTCTTCCCTGTCCATTAAACAACATCCCTGCATAAGGAGAACGCCGCATAACTGGTTTAGCAGCAATAGTCACTTTCGCATTGCATATTCGTTTGTTGCTGTCGGAACCTGCTAGACCTAGAGGCAAAACGATGTCTCGAACCGTTGGCGCTGGCTTTTTACGCGATAAAAACTGAGTTTCTAGATAATTAACATCTTTAATGTCACGAAAGCCAATCAGAAACATTCGCTCGCGAGACTGTGGAACACCGAAGTCAGATGAATTGAGTACAACTAATTTATATGTATATCCCAACTGACTAGAAATGCGGAAGAGTTTTTGACGAACTTCAGACCATTTGTCAAGAGTTGCTAATGCTTTGACATTTTCGCAGACAAAGGCGCGAGGCTTGGTTAACTCGACAACCTTCATGAATACCCATAGCAACTGACTGCGTGGATCGTCAGGATTCATCTTTCCAGCTACAGAAAAGCCCTGACAAGGTGGACCCCCAAAAACAAGATCTATCCCCTCAAAGATGTGCATATCATCCAGGTATTGGTGGAGATCGCCGCACTTGATTGTTATTTCTGGGTGGTTTGCCTCGTAAGTTAGGCAAGCATTTTTGTCAATGTCACTAGCACAAACAACATTGAACCCTGCTCGGATGAATCCAACATCCATCCCTCCTGCACCAGAGAAGAGTGAAAGTCCTGATAACATAGAGCGGTTTTTCAATCCATCCAAGCGCCGCAACAGTAATTAGTCTGTGTGTCTAGAGCATTGTCCTAATGTTAGCTGCAAGCAGGCGATCGCACTCCTTGAATTGACCAAGAAAATACTCTGAGCGATCGCCTTTCTCGCTCACGCTGACATCAATTGTTGGATGCGTTCTGGTTCCTCTCCCAGCCAATCTGGATTCTGGGCAGTGCCGTCAAAAATTGATGAGGTTTTGAAAGGTTCAAACTCTCCGCGTGATGCGGCTTGTGCTGTTTTTGCTAAAAGCGATCGCACCTGCTCGTCATTCATGGGCTGGAACGTCCGCACTGCTTCAAACGCTTGATCGAGAATCTCCATGCTATCAATTCCCGTAATCACAACCGATGTGGGCAGATTCAGAGCATAGTGCAAACACTCAATCGGCGTTACCGTATTTGACCGTAACAGAATCCCGTTTGCCATACTTTTCATGCCCAGAACGCCGATTTTTTGTTTGACCAGTTCCGGCACAACTAGCTTTGAAAAGCTCCGATAGTGAGCATCCATCACATTGAGTGGCATTTGAGCCGCATCAAACTTAAACCCATGCTGGGCGGCAACGTCCAGCATATGCAAATGAATCTGGGGGTCTTTGTGTCCCGTGAAGCCAATGTATCGCAGCTTGCCAGCTTCACGCGCTTCAATCAAAGCGGCATTTGCCCCTTCTTCGTCGAACACTCGATGTGGGTCTTCGTACCGGATGATTTCGTGGTGCTGGACGAGATCGATGCGATCGACTTGAAAGCGTTGCAGTGATTCGTCTAACTGTTTTGCAGCTTCTTTCTTAGAGCGACCGTCAATTTTCGTCATCAGGAATACTTTGTCTCGGTAGCCGTCCCGCAGTGCTTTCCCCATGCGAATCTCGCTGACTCCACCGTTGTAATCCCAACTGTTATCCATAAAAGTGATGCCGCGATCGATCGCAGTGCGAACAATCCGGATAGCCAGTTGCTCATCAACGTGCTTCAAGCTGAGGTGCCAACCCCCCAATCCAATCGCAGAAACTCTCTCTCCTGTGCTGCCGAGAGTTCGGTATAGCATTTCTGAGTTTGACGTACTTCCTGACATCTGTTCTCCTTGTCTGCCAGCTATTGCTTAAGTACATATAGCTATGAGCCCATTCAAACGCAGGGAGACGTTCACAACATCTTGCTAGAGGCACACTAGATCGGGGTGTTGGCAATTTAGGAGGCGTGAGGTGTGGGGTTAGGTTGATATGTTACGCGATCGCTAAGGCGTGTTCATCGCGTGGGAGGTTACTGACTTTAACAAGGGGGATGAACGCGATCGTTCCGAACCGAACACAAGCGAGATTGAGCAATTTCTGTCAAGCTTCATGAATTCCAAGGGAATAGTCTATTGATAGCCAAGGAGGATGCAACATTTGACTGAATCTGCTGTTGACACTTATCGCATTAGATTCCGCAAAGTGCTTGAGTACATCGATTCTCATCTAGGCGATGACCTAAGTGTCGATCGCCTCAGCAACGTTGCTGCATTCAGTAAGTATCATTTTCACAGGCAGTTCTCTGAGCTTTTTGGAATTAGCGTATACAAATACGTTCAGCTCAATCGCTTGAAGCGTGCTTCTTATCAACTTGCCTTTCGTAACCATATACAGATCGTCGATATCTCGCTGGCGAATGGCTACGAAAACCATGAATCGTTTTCTCGTGCATTCAAGAAAAGTATCGGGCAAACTCCTTCCGAATTCAGAGAACGTCCGCAGTGGAATCCTTGGCACTCAACTTACCAACCCTTAAGTGACTTAAGGATCGAGCACATGAAACCAGAAAATCCGCCCGCGAACGTTAAGCTAATCACGTTTAAAGATACCAAAGTAGCTGCTCTTGAGCATCGTGGCGATCCAAATCTCATCGGGAATTCGATTCGCAAGTTTATCGAATGGCGAAAGCAGAACAACCTGTCGCCCCAAGTCAGCGCTACTTTCAACATCCTCTACAACAATCCCTCTGAGACTTTGCCTGACGACTATCGCTTGGACATATGTGCATCAACAGAGCGAGATGTGGCTGACAACCCATTTGGAGTGGTAGAAAAAACCATTCCCGGTGGTAGATGTGCGGTATTGCGGCACATCGGAGACGACGCTAACCTTGGCGAGAGCATAACTTATCTTTACTCGAAATGGCTCCCGTTGAGCGGGGAAGAACCGCGAGACTTTCCACTGTTTCTACAGAGAGTCAGTTTTTTTCCTGATGTACCTGAGCATGAGGCGATTACCGATGTGTTTCTTCCCCTCAAGTAAGTAGTGAAATACAGATGAGGAAGGTGAGATCCCCGACTTTTCTAAAAAGTCGGGGATCTAAACCGCTGAGGATTACTTGTAACTCATTCAGAATGCACGCTCATCGTGTCGGATCGGCGCTGACTTTAACAATCAGCTTGCCAAAGTTTTTCCCTTGCAGTAAACCGATGAAGGCGTGGGGAGCGTTTTCCAAACCCTCTACAATGTCTTCTTTATACTTGAGCTTACCTTCCTGCAACCACTGAGAAACATCATTTACAAATTCTGCCTGACGCTGTAGGTAATCGCCGACCAGAAAACCTTTAATTAAAGCGCGTTTAACTAACAATGGCATCAAATTAGGGCCAGGAGGAGGATTTTGAGCGTTGTACTGCGAGATTAAACCAACCAGTGGGATTCTTGCCCCAAGATTAATCTGCTGCAACAC
>DATNPC010000318.1:0-3522 GCA_036703375.1 Allocoleopsis sp. | reverse complement strand
AGCAATAGTAAGGGTTACGCGCCATATCCGGTGCGTATTTTTTATAAATTTCGGGATTAAAGTACTCTGGCTTCTGATAGAACAGCCATAGCATGTGGCTCCACCAGAAACCTTTACGCGCTGAATAAGGGTCTTTGTATTCGTCGTCGGGGTGAGCATGATGCTGACGGTGACTTGCGACCCAAAAAATTGGTCCACCTTGCAGGGCTGCCGCACCGATAGTTGTCAAAACATATTCCAACCACTTCGGTACCTGAAAGCTACGATGGGTTAAAAGCCGGTGATACGCCAAGCAGATGCCAATACTCCCAAATAACCAGTGAAGAAATATTGCAACTCCCAAAGCTGACCAAGAGAAAAACCAGGGAGCGAGCAGTGCTAAGGCGTGAAATGTAGCGAAAAAAACCACACTGACCCAGTGAAGTCTAACAGCAGGACTGTTTGCTGGGGCAGTAGAAATGGACGTGTTGGTCATACTTACCGAACAGATAGCTACAGTGGGAGTTGAGATGCAAGTAAGACTTGCACTCAATTACCATAACAAGCATAATGCCCAACTGCAAGTGTCACTTACATCCTTAGATATATGTCTCGAACACCGTCTTCAACTCGACAGCGTTTGATTAATGCCGCGCTGGAGTTGTTCAGTTCTCAGGGAGTCACCGAGACAACCACTCGGCAGATCGCCGAATTAGCTCAGGTTAATGAAGTGACGCTGTTTCGACAGTTTGGTAGCAAGCAGGGATTGCTTTTGGCCGTCATTGAAGACTCGGCTGTATTTACCCACTTGGGTGAATCTTTGAGAGAGCAGGTTAATCAAACCAACGATATAGAGCAAGCGTTAAAAACCTATGCAAGCGATCGCTTGCAGGCTTTAGAAACTATCCCTGAATTGCTGCGTTCTGTCGTGGGAGAGGCAGGGCGGTACACGCTAGAAAATCGCCGCGCGTTAGGACGAGGCGTAACGTTAGCCAATCGCGAGGTTGCTCGCTATCTAGCTACTGTAATCGAGCGCGATCGCTTATATCCCCGGATGCCGCCTGAGAAATTAGCTAGTTTGCTCAACGAGATGCTGTTCGGCTACTTAGTCATCGAACTAACCACGGAGTTTCACGAATTGTGGGACGATCGCGAGGATTTTTTGGAAAATTTGGTGGCGTTGTTTTTAGGTGGGGCGGTTTCAGCCGAAGAGGTACAAGCGAGTAGCTTACCAGTTGTACGTCCAACTCAGCCTTCCAACTTACCATTGAGGGAAACGCTGCGCGAACAACCGTCTAACCTCGAACAGAAAGTCGCCGATTTACCGGCTGGTGTCGTCCACTCGATTTTGCAACAAGCGAAAAAACAGGGATTGCAGAATTATGCGTTAGCTTACGTGCTGTTTGGTGCAGGATTGCTGCCTCACGAAATTGTTGCATTGGAGCGATCGCATCAGATCTACGATACTCAATGCCTCTTGTTGCAGGTTACTCAAGGTGCGGTACGACAAGTCCCGGTAAATCAGTGGATTATGGGAAAGCGCTATGGCTCGTACACTCGAAATCCTCTAAGCCAATGGGTAAAAAGTCGTAAAGACGGGCAATCTGCTTTGTTTATCAATGATACAGGTCAGCCCATGTCAGAGAGCGAGTTAAAAGCGTATTGGCAAGAGTTTACATCAGGATTTTTAACATCTGAAGACCAACCTTTAGGCATCGAGCAAGCGCGACAAACGTGGTGCGTCGAAATGTTGATGAGGGGAATTGATTTAGAAGATTTAAGCATTCTCAGCGGTTGGAGTTCTACTCAGCTACAACCCTATGCCCGTAGAGCTAGAGAAAAAGAGGCTATAGAACGCATTCTTCGTCTCGATCGCAAAGCCTAAATCTGCCTATACTACTCGCCTATGTGCCTCTCATTGGAGTCATTCAACGTGTTCGATCGAACAAATATGGACTGCGCGATCGCGTTTATTAAGCCATCTGGAGAATACGCGCGGTTAATTAGTGATGCATGGTAGAATCACTCACTACTTAAAAAATCTGTTGGGGTGTCTCGCGATGAAACTCGCTAAGAGAGTTATTCAGTTACTGGTAGTTTCAGTCTGTTTAGGCTGTTCAGCACAGCCCAGATCTCAGAACGCTTATCAAAACCAGGATATGAAGCTGAGTGGTTCCTTAGCGCTTCAACAGTTACAAAATACTAATGAATGTCCTCACTGTGATTTCCAGGGAGCTAATTTAGCAAAAATAAATCTCAGCTATGCCAATTTAGCTGGCGCAGACTTTTCTAAAGCTAATCTAGTAGAAGCCAATTTACAAAACACTAATTTGAGTCAGGCTAACTTAACTGGAGCTAATCTTTCTCATGCCCAATTGTCGGATACCAATCTAAGTGAGGCTAATTTAAGCGGAGCCAATCTTTCTAATATTCGATTTGGGCAAAGTTCTCAAAGTATGGATATTCAACAAGCCAAGGCCACTAATTTAAGTGGCGCAAATCTCAGCCATGCTAATTTGAGAGCTTCTAATTTACCTCAAGTTAATCTAACTCAGGCTAATTTAGTAAGCGCCGATCTCAGTAATGCTAAGCTGATGGGAATGCAGGCGGCTGGTGCTAATTTAGAAAAGGCAAAATTAAATCGAGCTGACCTAAGCTATGCCAAACTAAAGGGAGCCAATTTAAGTAGTGCTAATCTGGATAACTCCAACTTAAGATCTGCTAATTTAGATGGTGCCAATCTCCGCCAGGTTGACTTGACCAATGCCATTACAGCTAATACGAGTTTAAAAGGTGCTTTACGAGACTGAAGAATAACTCTCCAACAGGCAAATAGACTTTATTCATAGGAATAATTCCAGGGTTTTCATCTTGGCAATACTTAGTTCGTTCAAATTTTTCCACCTAGACTGAAATTCAGTGAAAAAATATCAAACAATCAGCACTTTGCCGATTAAAGACTTGTTAACCTGTAAACCCAAGCTAAATAGCTTGGGTTTTGACTAGGGTTAATTTTGATTCTGAGCTGCTGCTTCTAAAGGCGGTTCGACGCTTGGAGCAATACCTTGTACGACTAAAACCGAGCAAGGCGCATGATGAACAACGTAATTACTAACACTTCCCAAGAAAATTTCGGCTAGGCCGCGATGTCCTCGGCGTCCTAATACGATTAAATCTGTATTCCAAGCATCAGCCAGTTGTAGAAGTACGCTGCCTGCATCTCCCACCTTCACATCCCATTCGGTTGCTACACCTTGTGCAGTAGCTATCTGACAATAACCAGCAAGCCACTCACAAGCATCTTCCTTTTCCTTCCTAAGCTGTTCTTGTATCTCGCGAGAGTAGTTGATTAGCTCTCTGCCATACATATCGGCATACAAGCCGCTGCCTTGAAGTTCGGAAGGCAGACAATGAAACAGCATCAAAGACGCTTCTTCTTTTTTCGCAAATTCTAGAGCTTGTTCAAACACGCTATCTGATTGATCCGAGCGATCGAGCGCTACCAAAATCTTTCTGTATCTCACAGCTTCCTCCCGTGAAAAT
>DATNPC010000317.1:0-2267 GCA_036703375.1 Allocoleopsis sp. | reverse complement strand
TCTGGAACTGCGATCGCGCCTCACCCAAGAAGCACGATCGCAGCTTACAGAGAATTACTGATTATGCGATCGCGGTCACGTTGCCATCTGCAATCTTGACTTTTGTGTTGTCGAACTTCGTTAGCGTGAAGGATGCCTTGCCGTTAAGGTCTTCATTAAAGGTGAGGCTTTGTTCCTGGAGTAAATCAATCGCGATCGCCTCACCCAGCAAAAGCGATTCTGTGTAGTCAGAACGCCAGTGAACACCCGCACCATTTCGAGCGATCGCAATATTGCCAGCGAGTTTATTCAATTCACCGCCTACCGTCAGCGATTGGGCATCCGCTCCCGTGTAAGGCACTAGCGCTGTACCATCTTCGTTTGCCACCAATGGATCTGGCAGGGCAGCCGATTCATCAAAAAATGCTTTCAGGATGGTGGCACAAGCTCCTGCACCCGTTGCGTGTCCTGCACCGTAGGCAGGATGGGTAGGAGACCCTTCGGGAAACGCCTGTGGCAGCAGAAACGTCCCATATCGGCTGTGGATTTCCTCCAGCACACTGGACTTCAGAATTTCCTGATTAATTGGGTAATTAGCGTGCCCCGTCCGATGATTGTGAATCAGTCCACCAAAGGCTTCTGGACGCAACCGTCGATGCACAAACCACTTTTGAAACCAGACCGTCCTTAAGGCTCGAATGGTGACTTCTGGTAGCAGGCTGAGAATATGCACATCACCGAAGGTGGCAAAGCCAAGCTGAGTGCGGGAGTTCCGGTAAGGATTACCGGCATCAAATGGAAATGCCCGGACTGCCAATTCACTCACCTCTGGCGATCGTCGGATTTGCCCTTCCCGCGTCTCTGCCAGTAAGAACAGGCAAGCATTCAGGAAGGCATCATAAACACTGTCAAAGTGAACGAAGTTGCCCAGATCTCGCAGATTGCGAATAAATCGACGTTCTGTCAGATCGAATTTATCCTGACCGCTGGTATCAACCCCCTGCTGAGCATCCAGCCAAGCGTTGTAATCAAACAGGTAGTCAGCATTCTGACCTACTTGCTCGGTGCCCAACACGGTGCGCTGACGATGGCTAATCTTCAATGCGCCATAGGAAATAAACCCATCTTTAGCATCTCGACCGGAACCTGCGGGACTGCCTGGATCGCGGTTCCCCCGCAGGAGAAATTGGGAAACGTAGGGACCTGTCAATTCACCAGGATAAACGCCCCGAAAAAGGGTAGCTGGCGTGACCTGATTCCCCTGTTTTGGTCCCCGGAACTGGGTAAACTCCGCTGACAATGATTTCGCCGCTTTGGCAATGATGGGGTCACGGTCATACTGCATGAAATGAACATCGCGGGACAATGCCATCCAGTAGAGTTCACCCATCTCAGCCGAGTTTTCTGGGCCATCAATACGGGGCGCTGGTGGCACTGTGACTGCCTGGGCATCAGGCCCTTCTAACGTAAACGCCAGCCCAGCTTGGGGATTAACAAATTTACGACCCGCACCTAGAGGAATGGCCTCAAGGTCTTTTGGTTGAGCCGTTTTCAGCGCCTCTAGGAGAGCTTTGTAAGCGTCCGGGTCTACTTCTCCCAAATTTTTCTTCGGATCTGGATCGCGATAATGCTTACGAGGCAATCCTTTGGTAAAGTTGGCGATGAAGTTGGGCTGTCCATCTGCACCCCGATAATCCATTTCTTCGCCGTTATTCTGTTGTTCAGGAAGAGGTCGCTGAAACGCGATTAAGGCGGCTTCTCCACGAGTTTTGAGAGCGGCAAGGCGACGACGCTGAGCTGGATCGCTCCCTTGCTGTTCTTGTGGCATTTGACCATCAAAGAGCCGCTTAAACTGCTCACTAATGTCCATTCTGGTTTGGGATACCACGATCAATTCCTCGTTAATGACAACAATTGCGATATTGGGTGGCGATCGCTTTTGAGATGAGATCGCCATTCACCTTCTGTAAATTGAGAAAAATTAGATTTAGAGCCAAGCATTTAACTTGACAGGCAAATTAATGGTGAACTGCCTTCAGCTTAGAAATTTAATCTCAGTCCAACCTCTGAAGAACGTCTTGGTTTACCTCAACGAATAGTCGAACTCGACTAAGACTTTCGTTGATAGTTAAGTACTGAATTTTTCCTCGTATTATCCTTTTAACCTGAGTGTAATGAGTTGCAATGCTCAACTTCTGTCAGATTCTTATCCTGATTTGTCAGATTCTTATGGTGTTAGCGAATCTGCTTTGGGGTCATTCCGGTGATTCGCTTGAACTGTTGCGTCA
>DATNPC010000316.1:0-4503 GCA_036703375.1 Allocoleopsis sp. | reverse complement strand
ATCACATAAACAAGCCCAGCTTCTAGGCAAGCGTCCAGACTTTTTACTGGGACGCTTCTCGTAGTCCTTTCGGCTATCGAGTTTAAGCCAACCTCTAGCGGCAATATCGAAACTAGCTAACACAATGAAAACTGTTACTAGCAGAGAGATTAGGAAACGTTACCAAGAAAAGCTCAAACCCTATTATTGGAAGCCTGTATTTTGGAAGCGTGGATATTGCGCTGTGAGCGGTGGCGGAGCAACGATTGATGTCATTAAGTTTTATATTCAGTCCCAAGGTAAGGACGACTAACTCCTATTCGGCTGACCCCCACCTGTTGCCAAGATGGGGGAGTGCGCCTCACAATTCGTTCAACCCATCAGGAGCTTCAGTTGTGTTTGATGTCGCGATTATCGGTGCAGGGTTAGCTGGACTCACCTGCGCTCAACAACTCCAGCAAGCTGGGTATAGTGTAGTCGTTGTGGAAAAGTCCCGTGGTGTTGGAGGACGAGTGGCGACGCGACGCCTGCATGACACCCGTGCCGATCATGGACTGCGTTACCTAGAATCCCAAGGACCATTATCCCAGCAGCTGATTGAAATTTTAGATCGACGTGGCATCGTTCAAGCTTGGACAGATACGATTTACGAACTTCACTCGGCAGAATCAGGAAATACCCCCGCTCCTCATGCCTCAAAGCTGACTCGTTATGTAGCATCAACAGGAATGACAGCTGTTGCCAAGTTTCTCGCCAGTGGGTTAGAAATTTGGCTGGGTCAACGAGTAAATGCGATCGCACCGACAGCCGAACAAAGCTGGTTTCTCACGCTCGAATCGGGTGAAACGCTGACAGCAGGGGCTGTGGTGGTTGCTATTCCAGCACCTCAAGCCCTAATTCTCCTAGAACCCCTAGCTCAAACAAGTATTCCAGCAGAATTTTTAGATAGCCTGCGTTCTGTCGAGTTCTCCCCCTGCCTCAGTGTGATGGCAGGATACCCAATGGCAACTGATGAATTGCCTCTACCGGATTGGAAGGCTTGTACCTTACCTGACGATTCTGATTTAGCTTGGATTGGCTTAGACAGTAGCAAGCGCCTCGACGCTCAAATCCCCGTTTTTGTCCTGCAAAGTACGGCTGAATTTGCCCAACCTTATCTGGATGCGGCAGATCTCAAGCCAGCCGGACAGTACTTATTATCCCGTGCTGCACAATTACTCATTCCCTGGCTCGATCGCCCCGATTGGTTGCAAGTTCACCGTTGGCGCTATGCTTTCCCCAGCCGTCCTTTGAATCGAGCCTACCTCGACGCGGCAACGCCTTCACCCTTAGTGTGTTGCGGCGATTGGTGTGGGGGCAAAGCCATCGAAAGTGCATTAAATTCGGGCTTGGCGGCAGCTAGCCAGATTAATCAGCAGTTAAAAAAGCGATCGCTTCCAGGGGAAAGGTTTTTAGATGCACTAATTAATCTTTAATGTGAAAGTCTTTTATCCAGCTTACTTTGTACCTTTTGTAATTCATCAGGGTTGGAACCAGCTAGGACTAAAACCAAAGTCTTGCCGTCGCGCACACAGTACATTTCAACTGAAATATCTCCGGTTGTTCCAAACACATCTCTTTGGGTGACGTTAAGCTCCTGAAACCCTTCTTCTTTCATCACAAATTCAGCCGAATTTACACATTCTTCCACATTATTGCTGGTTAACTCATATTCAGTGATATTCAATGCAGGAGCATCGGCGATCGCAGATGAAATCAAGAGGGGGAGAGAAGTAAAGCTTAACGCCGCTGCCCGAACAAACTGTGTTAAGAGCGAGTTAGTCAATTGCATAGAATTCTTCACCTGTTTTTAGATTAATGTTGTAGATTTCACACATTGTCAATAATCTGGGCAGCTAATTCCAAGGCTTCTTTTGGAGTAGAAATTCTGCCCTCAGCGCGTGCCACTCCAATAGCAGTGAGCAGTTTACCCACTTGCGGACTCGCTGGAAGATTGAGATTTCGCATCAACTCATTCCCTGTTACCAGCGGCGTTGGGTGAGCAACTGGATCGTTGGGAGTAAGATAGCGGTTAATTAGAGGTGTAATTTCATCCACAGGCATTCCAGACGCTACAGCTAAAACCGTTAAAGCAGGAAAAACTGACCCAACATCCTGAAAGAAAAAATACTGCTCTTTTACAGACATCTGGGAGGTAGCGTGAGATAGCAGCTGGGGTAAGTACTGAAGCGCTATGATTAGCGTGCGAATCTCAGCGCGACTATACTTTAAAGACATTAGCTGTTCTTGAGCTGCTTCTGGTACTGATGGAAGCAAAAATGCTAGCTTTGCGAGACTCAAGCTAGAGGCTGACTTACCACTAACGAGTACTCGAAGTTCCTCCCCTAACTGAGTCCAAGTTTTTTCTAGTCCAATAACTGAGCGATCGATCGCCTCTACTTGCGCTAAGCCTTGAGCTGTTGCATCAGGAAACCAGGATTGTAGTAAATTATCCTCCCAAGCGGCTGTCAGCCAGGGCGTACCTTGAGGTGACTTCAGAAGATAACCTAACTCCACCTGTACCCGTTCTGCTGCAACTTGTCCGAGTAAGGGGGCGAGTTCGCGAAGAACTGCCCGAGTTGTTGGTTCAATCCTAAAACCCAATTGAGCCGCTTGTCGGTAAGCTCGCAGTAACCTTAAAGGGTCATCTTCCAGATTTGTCCGGGATACCATACGGATGATGCCAGTCCGGCAGTCTTCGACACCTTGAAGTGGGTCAATAAATTCGTTAGTTCGAGGATTGTATGCGATCGCATTTACCGTAAAGTCTCGCCTGTGCAAGTCAGTCTCTAAGCTGTCCCCCTCTTGCTGAGCTAAATCAACTGTTGCTTGGTCAAACACAACTCTAGCAATCTGTCGCTCCGCATCCAGTACCACAAACCCAGCTTGGTAGTGTTTAGCTAGCGATCTCGCTGTGTTCACGGCGTCAACAGGTACAACAAAGTCTAAGTCCAGGTACTCACCGCGTCTTCTCAACAAAGCATCCCGAACCGCACCACCCACTAAACAAGCTTGTGGAGGTATCCATTCGAGACTAAAGGGCCAAGTTGTGGGAGAGAGGGCAGAGGAAGCGATATCGATGTTTGAGAAGTTCATGTAATCTTATCTTTAACAATTAGTTCGATCGCTATTTTCAAGAAAAGCTACCTATCGCATACGCTGATATTTCCATTTATTACTTTTTTAAGATAGTGAGGCTCATTTGATTGCTTAAAAACACGGAAATAATAGAAAAATAAATGTAGCTTATTTTTCATTACTAGAAGTCCAATTTAAATTGGGTCGCTTATTCCGTATGAATACGTCTTTGAGCTTATGCCTTGAGGATATCAGAGATTATTTCGTGAGGTAGATGGGATAGCTTAGAGTCAACTGATAATTTGTAACTGTCCATGAAAAAGCACGTTTAACAGATCGGGAATTTGGACATGAACATTCTTGCTTGGATAGTTTTAGGTCTGATTGCTGGCGCTATAGCTAAAGCCATCTACCCAGGTCATCAAGGTGGTGGAATTCTTTCAACAATCTTATTAGGCATTGTTGGTGCTTTTATTGGTGGAACTTTAGCGATACTTCTCACCACAGGAAGATTATCACTCGCAGCGACAACGCTTAGTGTTCCGGGAATTATTCTGGCAGTCTTAGGTGCGCTGATTGCGATCTTCATTTGGCATCTGTATAACCGTCGCCGTTTTATTTAAGTCTGGATAAAACGGTACGTAGAGCATACTCACAGCAGTGCGCTGAGCCTAGTGACGTAGCTGACGCTGGAACAGCGTACCAGATAACCACAATCCGTGGACTCGAAGCGCACTCTAAACCGCAGTGGCAAGCTCTATAAGCACTTACCAGTGCGATCGCTCAGGCAAGACTACATAAAAATCAATCCAAATGCTAGTCAACAAAGGTCTTGCCTAAGCTAGAGTGACAAAAAGAACTTGGAGTTTGTGCAATGTGTATTTGCGTTAACTGCCACTATGTAGACCGCTGCACTACATATCATGCCGTAGAAACGCAGCATCAGGTACCTCACCTGACGGAGAATCCCGATTTTGAGGCGACTGAACCCACGATCAATGTCAATATTCGTCCTCGCGAAGAGTATGTAGAGATGGAATGGGATGTAGTAGGTTGCCTCAGTTTCAAACAAGAAACTGGGAAGTGGGCTAGGCTACGTCCAGGAGAGTTAGTACCCACCTGAGTTATTTATAGAGACACGACTATTTGTAAAAACGCTGAAAACCTCATCTGATACCTCAAAGATGGGGGCTAGTAATTGA
This sequence comes from Allocoleopsis sp., assembly GCA_036703375.1. GTDB lineage: Bacteria > Cyanobacteriota > Cyanobacteriia > Cyanobacteriales > Coleofasciculaceae > DATNPC01. The sequence continues at coordinate 205 of DATNPC010000316.1, read as the reverse complement.
TGGTTTTACCGTGGCTGTTCAATGATTCAGTGCTCGGTATTGACTACTCAGTATGGCAACGAAAGCCCTAGCTGTAAGGCTTACGTCCTAGGGAGGAAGTTTATTGACACAACTCCTGAAGCCGCGCCAAGATGAGAGAGGTGGTAAATTTTTGTAAAGGCTGGGCTGGATGTCTTTTGAGCTTCTATCACTGGAGACGATCCAG
>DATNPC010000315.1:0-5469 GCA_036703375.1 Allocoleopsis sp. | reverse complement strand
AAAGTCATCATCTTCACTGCTAGATTAGCAAGATATTTAAGTTGCGGAAGTTAAGTAGTTTTTTCTTATTTTAAGGAAGTTTGCTAGGGCTAGAGGCTCAATTGCGCGATCGGTGGAATGCTCATAGTTACGGGTTTAGAGGCAATGGCTCGCATCAATGCCTAAATTCCTGCTTAAGTTTCTAAATTTCAACCGTTCAAACTCTCCCTTCAGCTCACAATTAAGACAGGAGAGCAAGAGAATTTGATTAACTTTCCAACAGTAGTACTACCACTAGAATTGCTCTCTAGACTCGGCTAAAACTATCAGACTCAAACAATGGCAAGCACATTAATCCAACAAGCCTACCGCATCGTTGGTCGTATCATCGATCGTAAAACCCATCGAGGACTTCCAGGACTAAGAGTTGAAGCATGGGACAAAGACTCAATCTATGATGATTTAGTCGGTAGCGCCGTGACGGATGCTCAGGGAGCATTCCAGATGGTGTTCGACCGTTCCTATTTCCAAGAATGCTTCCTCGACCGACAACCCGACCTATTTTTCCGCATATTTGATGGAAAAGAGTTGATAAAAAGTACGGAAGATTCGGTGCTGTGGAATATACCGATGGGAGAGACCATCGTTGAAATTGAGGTGAATGTCCGCGTAAAAAATAAATGTGCGATTGAAGGACAGTTAAAGAGCTCAGAACCCATCAACTTCAGTGAAATAAAGCTTGCCGTTCATGCATTTATTGAAGGTGTAGAAGTCGCTCGCACTGAAGTAGACGAGCGGGGTTACTACAAATTAATGTTCGATGCTCCGAAGCCGCCGTTGGCAACTGAATTGCGGATATTACCCGCTAAATTTTCTGATTCTATCTCCCGTAGCCTAACCCTCAGCCAAACCGTAAGTGCTGGTCGCTATAGTGTCAAAGACAATGCTTATTATGCATCCTACGACGTGCTGATTCCCCGCAACTATATCGATATTCTGAAAGCCATTACGAAGATTTATCATATGCACGGGGCTGTCTACACAGTCAGTTTGATTAAATTTGGTGGTCTGAATCTGCCGATTTTTACGCCATTACCAGCAGTAAAAATCGAATTCTATGAAGTCGATAAGCCGTGGCGTCTCGTTACCTCCACTAGTTTTCCCTATGACTTGCACTTTGTGGAAGGGGAAGAAACGGAACAATATTTAGGATGTGCCTATAGCCATCCAGATGGCAGCTATCACTTTGATTTCGAGTTCAGCTATTTGCCAATTTTGCTCTTTTCCGACCAAAAACCTGACATTCGAGCGCGGCTGTTCCAGTTGCTCGATGGTCTGTGGAAGCAGATTTATGAAGTTCCAGTTGAGTGGAATATCGCAGAAGACTATAAGCGCGATTACTTGATTCCCAAGGAAAATGTTATACCTGTCCCGGATGCAAGTCTGAAGCCAAGTCAAGGCTTCAAATTTACGAGCGTTGGTCTGCTGCCCATTGACTCTCAACACATTGAGAAAGGGTATGCAACTGCTATAGACAAATACCCGGAACGGATTGGGAATATTCGCCATCAACCATTCTGCGGTACGCTACGAATCTTTGGACTATTTGCTGACTCTCTATCTGTAGCTAGCTACGAAGTTCAAATTTCCGAAGCTGACGAGAATAAGTCCAAAAATAATTGGCAAAACATCACCGACCCACTGCACAACTATAAGTGGAATAGCGTTAAGAAACAGTGGGAACACCAAGTTCTCGGCCCTGACCCAACCACTAACCGTTACCGCAATATTGACACTGACCCAGAAGCCGATTGGCACGAACACGCCCTGAAGGTAACTTGGAATACTGCCAATGTGCCAGATGGTTACTATGCTTTGCGGATTATTGGCTACGATGCGGCAGGTCATAAGGTGAGTCAAGAGGACGAAGAAAGCAAAGAGAAAGAGATGGAGAGGCTCTTGATTCGGGTCTATAACAAGTTGCCAGAGGTCAGTATCCTGGCGTTGAGTAGCCCTACGGGTTCCGTCAGCAAGTGTGGAGCCGTGAAGCTGGGTACGGGCGACAATCGTAAAATTACGTTCCAAATTACTGCCTATGACAGTGCAGGTCATCTTCTAGAGTATTGGATTGACGGTACGCGGGGTCAGCCGCCACAACCCGGTCAATCACCAAACCCAGCAGGTTCAACAGTACTCAAGGCACGTTCAGCAGCGGAAGATCTTTTCTACGGCATTAAAGACGGTACGATGGATTTCCCTGTGACACCTTTGCCAAAAGAATTAGCAGGTTGTTCCTCAGCCCTAGCTTACAACTTTGAACTGTACGTTCAAGGTTCAGCCACGGATGGTTATGATACCCAGTTAATGTCGCGACGGGTCAAGCTAGACACGAATTTGGTTGTTTCAGAACCATAGAATACTGATTCGCTCATCAGAATTTAACCCTTTATAAGGGAAACAGAATCCCCCCTCCGTCTTTAGGAGGGGTTTCCTAAAATTACTGAATTAGCATTCTAGGCAGAATGTACTTCGCATAAATTCAGCGATCGCAGTTTATAAATCTACCTGAATGATGAGTCAGGGAGGAGTAGTTTAATTGTTCAAGATTTGAAATGCGATCGCTTCTGATAATCCACTGATAAAAAAAGGATATTCTCACAATGAGTAACCCAAATTCAATTCGGGAAATCGACCTGACGCCCATTCCTGGCAAGCGCTACTGGAATTGCGATCGCGAATGGCGAGAGGAATTTGTTTACTTCCTATTGGTAGATCGCTTTCACGATGATTTAAACCGTACCCCTGTTAATACACCCAATCGCTCTGCTGGTAGCGGAACGCCAAGTCAACTCCAGAAATTTTGTGGCGGCACTCTCAAAGGAGTGAAAAATCATCTAGATTACATTCAAAATTTAGGCTGCACCGCAATATGGCTAAGCCCGATCTTTGAAAATAACGATTCTCCTAATCGGAACTCCCACAACTACCACGGCTACTCAATTCAAAACTATCTTAATATCGACCCCCGCTTTGGGACGAAATCCGACCTCATCGATCTAGTCAATGCAGCCCATGACAGAGGAATTCGGGTTTTCCTAGATGTCGTTGTCAATCACTCCGGCAATAATTGGTCTTATCCAGGTGATTATGACTATTATTATTGCAACGACCAACAATTCAATCTCAGTTCTTGGCGATTGCCAGATCGACCAATTCCGCAAGAACTCAGAAACCCAGATTATTATCACCGCCGAGGGCAAATTCGGAACTGGGATACTTATCCAGAATACCAGCGCGGCGATTTTTTAGCCCTCAAAGATTTTAATAACGATGAAGATAAAGCTGGCAGGGAACTTCAAGAAATTCTGATCGAATCTCACTGCTACTGGATACGAGAAGCCGATATTGACGGATTTCGGATGGATGCTGTCAAACATATGGGCGAATTGACAGTATCCCGCTTTTGTTCGGCGGTGCGAGAGTATGCCTATAGCTTAGGCAAAAAGTGGTTTTTCTTATTTGGTGAATTGATAGCTGGAGATGAAGCCGTCGATCGTTATATCGGTGCAAACACTCCCACCCAAGTCGGGGATCGAACGGTTTACTTTGGTCTCTCCTCAGTTCTGGATTTTCCCCTTTACTGGACTTTACCAAATGTCCTCAAAGGCTTGAGTTCTCCGATGAATCTGATCGAGCGTTATGAATCGTTGAGAAATTCAGCTCTGAATCGAGGAGAATTAGGGCGTTACCGAGTAACTTTTTTAGATAACCACGATCAGATTGGAGCAAGCCCAAAACGGCGATTCGCTGCCCATGCGCCCGAACAACAAGTAATCGCGGGTATCGGTTATTTGCTGTGTGCATTAGGAACCGCTTGCATTTACTACGGTACTGAGCAGGGATTTTCAGGTGAAGGGAGTGGTGATGAATCCATTCGAGAAGCGATGTTTGATTTAAACAATCAACAGACTAATTATCTCAATCAGCAGTGCAATATTTATCAAGAGATTGCCAAGATCGCTAATATTTATCGACACACAGAACCTTTGCGGTTTGGTCGTATGTACTTTCGCGAAATTTCCACTGATGGCGATAAGTTTGGCTTACCTCAAGTACACCCTTGCACGCTGGCATTTTCCCGAATTCTCGGTTACGAAGAAATTTTAGTGGCTTACAACACCTCTACGACTCAACGTCGAACCGATTTTGTCATGGTCGATAGTAACCTGCAACACAAGAACGGTCAAATGAAGTTCCTCTACGGCAAAGGAGGTACGGTTCCGATTCTGAGCCATCCCGAGCCTAACAATCCATCATTATTCGTAAAGCTTGAACTCGAACCCATGGAATTGGTAATTTTGCGTGGCGTTTGAAGCAGTGAACAGTGAACAGTGAGCAGTGACCAAGGTATAGCTATCAGCAGTCAGCTATCAGCAGTCAGCTATCAGCGGTCAGCTAATCGGTTACACCGGGAAAACTTTTCTGTCACAGTACGTTGGACATCTCACACAACTGCTTTGATGTCCTAATCGTCTTGGCGGCTGCTATAACAGCGCGGAGATTTACACTTATCAGCTACCCCGCCTGAAACATACCGTTTGTGGAAGCAGGGGATTTCCACCCGAAGTGTTCACTGCTCACTGCTCACTGCTCACTGTTCACTGTTCACTGTTCACTGCTCACTGCTCACTGTTCACTGTTCACTGCTCACTGCTCACTGTTCACTGTTCACTGATAACGGTACGGACCTAACACCGCTTGCCAAGACCAACCATCGCTTTTTACTAAAGCTAGAAGTAGTTGCCGTCGTTTCTGTATATCGTCTAGAGCTATTTGGAAGTCTTCATCGCTAACCGTTGGAATACCATTGGCACGCAATGGTTCAAGTCTGGGAAGAGGTGGTGCAGTTGCCGTAGGTTTGATAAACGCTGATTTGAGCGTATCCAAAAATTTTGACAGCGCCCGACGAGTCACGTTCAATGTTGCTGCATCGGGTCGATGTTCCGGCTTAACTCCTGTGGCTAGAAGAGTGAGGGCTTCGTCAAGGACGGCGATATAGATTTCAGCCGTTGTCTGCCGCTCAGCACTGTGAAAGTAGTGAATCACAGGATAGGCAAGGTGACTTTGTCCGTGTAAGGTGAGCAGTGGTGCCAGCGTGACCAAGTGCTGTGTCAGCCCGCCAAAATCGTTGCCGTTCCAAGCCTGAATGAGAATTTCTTCCGGTGTTCTCCCGAGACAGGAGATATATAGAGCCAATTGGCGTTTCTGTGTTACAGCCGCAGCAACAGCAATCAGATAGGTAATTGCCAGGGTGACGATGAAAAAGCCATTCCCGGCTTCCAATACGGTTGCCACCTGCCAAATCGAACCGTTGGGTTTATAGTCACCCAAACCTAGCGTGACTAAGGTGTAACCTACAAAGTAAACTCGATCCCAAAAGTCGGCTGGTTGTTCACTAGTAGAACTAACCAACGAATCACCACAGGCACA
>DATNPC010000314.1:0-9031 GCA_036703375.1 Allocoleopsis sp. | reverse complement strand
TGTTTTCAGACTCATCGCTCCGAATGGAACGATCGTCGTGAACGAAGCGAAAGGGGAGAAAGTCTTTAACAGCTTACCTTTGGCAGGAGACTACACGATTGAAGTTGGTACAGAGCGAGGAAATGCCAGTTACGAGTTGTACGTTTCCATCGTCGGTTCTCCCCGTCGCTAAATTCTAACGACGTTCATCCCCTCTTGATGCTGAGACATTCCAGAGGGGATGCTGTGCTGAGACTATTGCCTGAGGAATGACTTGGGAAGATCGAGCAGATAACGGCAAGATGGATATAGGTACCTTCGATTTCCTGCGTTTCGTACCCGTCAAACCTCAGCGCTAAAACACCTATGGCAGTCACAACCCAGCAATTAATCCAATGGAAACAGCAGGGGCGTCCAATCGTAACGCTGACGGCTTGGGACTATGCGATCGCTCAGTTGTTGGATGCGGCTGGAGTAGACATAGTATTAGTGGGAGATTCCCTGGCAATGGTGACGCTCGGTCATCCGACGACGTTGCCAATCACCTTAGACGAGATGCTGCATCATGCCAAAGCTGTACGCCGAGGCGTTCAACGAGCCTTAGTGGTTTGCGATCTGCCGTTTTTGAGTTATCAAGAAAGTCCTCAGCAAGCGATGCATTCTGCTGGACGCGTCTTGAAAGAAACTGGCGCACAGGCAGTGAAATTAGAAGGTGGGCATCCGGCAATAGCAGACACGGTAGCGCGTTTGGTTGCAGCAGGAATTCCTGTGATGGCTCATGTGGGGTTGACGCCGCAATCCGTGCATCAGCTGGGCTATCGGCAGCAGGGTAAAACCATAGATGCGAGTGAACGAATTTTACAAGAAGCGATCGCGCTGTGTGAGGCTGGCGCTTTTTCTATTGTGTTAGAGCATATTCCCGATGAGCTATCGCTGCGAATTACGCAAAAACTACCCATTCCTACTATTGGTATTGGTGCGGGGCCGCATTGTGACGGGCAGGTGTTAGTGACTTCAGATTTATTAGGGCTTTCAGAACGCCAACCCCCCTTTGCTAAGTCCTACGCCAATTTGCGGCAGGTGATTACACAGGCAGTACAGGACTACAGTGCTGAGGTGCGAGAGCGAAAATTTCCCAACGCTGACAAGTCTTAAGCCAGTCAAGAGGCACGAAGCACCTTTTTCAACTACAAACTGAATCAGCTACAAACTGAATTAGTAATGGCAGCAGGTACGACGAGGACGCGATCGCTCTGGAGTGATGCTGGTGCCGATTGATGAGCAAACGAGTTGGCTAGAGGACTGGCAAAATTTAGACCGATAACAGTAGTTAGGAGTAACCAGGAATGTCAGAGGATTTCTCAGTTGATGAGCTTTTAGAAAACATGAGTGAAGCTTACGAAGAAGCCGCGAGAAAAGTGGGGCACTGTAATGTTTTGGTAATTGGTCAAACAGGTGTAGGGAAAAGCACACTCATTAACACGATTTTTCAATCTCGTCTTGCAGAAACTGGAGTAGGCTATCCTGTCACTCAATACATCCGGCGTTACACTAAACCTAATTGTCCCATTACAGTTTATGATACGCCTGGACTTGAGCTTAATGGCAAACAGATGGAACGAGTTAGGCTAGACGTTTCTGAACTTATTGAAAAGCAAAGACTTCAAGAGGCTAAAGAACACATTCATGTAGTTTGGTACTGCATTAATCATGAAGTAGAGAGGTTTCAGACTGTTGAGGAAGAATGGCTAAAAAGCCTTACACTTCAAGATGTACCCATCATTCTTGTTTTAACTCAGACGCTAACCCGAAAGCGTAGTAATTTCCAAGCTTTTTTGGATAGCAAAAACTTGCCCGTTTGTCAGATAATTCCAATTCTTGCTGAGCCAAAACCAATAGATGATGACTATACCGTAAAAGCACATGGTTTAGAGCGTTTAGTAGAAGTGACTGCCGAACAACTCCCTCAGGAGGCTCGAAAAGCATTCGTTAGAGAACAAAAAAGGAATATTGATCTGAAAGCAGGTGAGGCTTTCAAATATGTCATTGGTTATATTGCAGGATCGGCTTTGATTGGTGCTTCTCCAATTCCATTTTCCGATGCGCCGTTATTAGTCACAATGCAAACTGCAATGATTGCTAATATCACTGGCATCTTTGGATTGTCTTTCAACCGGGCGTTTATCGGGACAGTCATATCTGCCATTGGTGGATCGGTTGGGCTGGCAGCGGCTGGCAGAGCGATTGTGGCTAATTTACTCAAGATGATACCTGGTGCAGGTACAGCTGTCGGTGGAGCCATCTCTGCGTCAACAGCGGCAGCGCTTACACTTGCACTGGGTCTTGCTTATATTGAGGCACTCAAAATTTACGTGAAAGCCCAAAATGATGGGAAAGATATGCCTCTGTCTGAGCTAGCAAAGATTATCGTTGAGCTATACAACTACTATGCGCGAACGGGTCAAAAAACACTGAGGGATGAGAAACTGATTCCTCCTCAACAAATCGATATTGAGTAGGTTTGCTCCAATGCCGTTGAAAATTCAACTATTAGCTAATCGTATTCAGCCAGAGTCAGCTATCCTCAAACTTTACTAATACGATCGCCGCAATAAAAAAAGAGCGATCGCATCAGGTTACAAATTTTTCACTCTGCGATATCAATCCTTCTCACTTCCTTGTCGTGGGTCTTCGTCCGGCGGATGCCAACCACCGCGTAGCCACAAACGACGCGCTTTCACAATCGAGCCTTCATTGTGGCGTTCGTCGTTGAGGTCGAGACGATTACAAGTTGCTCGACCAGTGGGAGTAATACCTATTATTTTTAAACCATCGGCTGTCCAGATAAAATGATCTGACCAGTTTTGCCGACGAGGATTAAATAGAGGAATAATATCCTGAGTTTGTGGATCGATGCCAGTTGTGAAGTTGTAGCGATAGCCATTGCAACGCTGGCAGGCTAAGGCTAAGTTATCAACTTCATCCGAGCCACCAAGCGACTGGGGAAGGATATGATCGATCGCGAACTGCGCTGCACTTGCTTCTTCTGAGGAATGACAGTATTCACAAAGGTATTTCGCTCTCTCTCGTACTAATTTTCTAGTTGCCTCACTAACTGTCATGAGTCAGCAATAATTCTGGCATTGAGCAAGGTAAAAATTCTGTCAAGTTCTAAAATTCCTGTCAGTTCTGCTTCTTCCTCTGACGTCAGAAACTCAGCTTTCTTTTTCTCCGAGAGTTCATCTAAACGTGACTGTAGTTCATCGGTAAATTTAAATAGATTTAAATTCCTAACTTTTCTGATTTTAATACCAGACTCTACCCAGGATGAGGGTTGAACCATTAATTGAGTAATCATGGTTATGTTTTGGTAGGTTTAGCTTACTTGTCGTATTCTAACAAGTGAGAAAACGTGGCTTAACAAAGTAGTAACCGCTTGTATTGTTAGGTTTAGCAATCCTCCTAGCTTGCCACTGTCCGCTCGCGCTTTTGTGGAACGTATCAACCGCATGGGATGAGGAAGGATTTAGTTTGAATGTAAAGGTTTCTGGTAAAACTTGTCCCCTACAATCCCAGCAAAAAAAGAGCGATCGCGCATCGGATCGCCCCTAAATATTGCCTATTTATGAGAAGAGAATAGTTGCCGAAACCTAAACGTTCGCTTCTTCCTTCACCAGCTTCGCCCAACCCAATTCCTTGAGGTTGTTATTCCGACGCAGCGGGCGAGTCGCTAGTTCAAGGATGTCACGAGCATTCGTAAAGCCGTGAATCTGAGCAAACGTAAATTCAACCGACCACTTGGTATTAATACCCCGTGCTTCTAAGGGGTTAGCGTGAGCCATACCCGTAATGACCAAGTCAGGCTGCAATTCGTTAATCCGCTGAATCTGGTTGTAGTTGTCTGGCTTCTCGACAATCCTCGGTGTCGGGACACCCATTTCATGGCAAGTCTTCTCTAGCAATGCTAGTTCAGCCGCTTGATAGCGCTTGTCCATGTAGGGAATACCGATTTCTGGACACGTCATGCCGCAACGAATCAGGAAACGTGCCAGAGAGATTTCCAGTAAGTTGTCGCCCATGAAGAAGACGGACTTGCCGCGAATCAGCTTGATATAGTCTTCCAGGTTTTCCCAAATTTGGGCTTCCCGTTCATCCAGTCCTTTGGGTTCAATTCCGAACACAGAGCAAATCTTTTCGATCCAAGCGCGGGTGCCATCGGGACCAATCGGGAAGGGTGCGCCAATCAGTTTGCACTTGCGGCGACGCATCAGGGTAGTGGCTGTGCGGCTGAGGAAGGGGTTGACGCCAGCGACGTAGTAACCTTCTTCGATGACTGGTAGTTCGGTGTAGCGCTTCGAGGGCAACCATCCAGAAACTTTAATCCCCTGCTTCTTCAGTTCCAGTGTCAGATTAGTTACGACGGGGTCAGGCAGGGAGCCAAACAGCACCAGGGGGGGATGATTGACGTATTCTGACTGTTCGGCAGCAACGTCTTCTTTCTTACGTCCGAAGTTGAGGAGTTTGGAGATGGCATTGCGCTCTTCTTTGTCCGCTTCCACGACAGGAGCTTTATCCGGACACTTGTGAACCATTGAGGCGAGTACCGTATCTTCGCCCTGAGTGAACGCATAATCTAAACCGTTGGCACGAGCGGTAACGATGGGGATACCAATCTCAGCTTCCAGTTTAGGAGCTAAGCCTTCCAAATCCATCTTGATGATTTCGGTGGTGCAGGTACCAATCCAGACAATTACACTAGGATTGCGATCGCGTTTAATCTGCAAGCACAACCGCTTCAGTTCTTCGTAATCATTCAGTTGTGCCGAAATATCCCCTTCTTCCAACTCCGCCATTGCATAACGGGGTTCGGCGAAAATCATTACCCCCATCGCGTTCTGGAGGAAATAGCCACAAGTCTTGGTACCAATGACTAAAAAGAAACTATCTTCAATCTTCTGATAAAGCCATGCAACGCAGCTAATCGGGCAAAATGTATGGTAATTTCCGGTTTCACACTCAAAATTTAAAGGCTCAGGTGCGGCAAGAGTCATATTAATCGTTATTAGTTGTTAGTTGTTTGTTGTTAGTTTTTCTGGGTTATTGGTTATTCGTTATTTATGGTTTGCCAATAACAAATAACCAACAACAAATAACAATGCCTAGACCATCATGAGGTCTAACTCTTCTTCTGCGGATGCTACCTTCGGTTGTTGAGGATTGAGGTAGAAGTCAGACAGCAAGGAGAACAATTCGCGATCGGGCGCATCATTCGGTACCACACCTTCAGGCAATGCTAAAATCTGGTCGGCGATGTTCAAGTAGTAGTCGCAGACGTAGTTGAGGGAAGGGTCAGTCTCTGCCATCTCAAACAGGGTTTTGCCCTTAACGCGGGAGACGCGAATGTCTTCAATCAGGGGCAGAATCTCAAGCACTGGCATCGGTACGGATTCAATATACTTGTCAATCAAGTCGCGCTTGGATGTCCGGTTGCCAATTAAACCAGCAAGACGCAAGGGGTGAGTACGAGCCTTTTCGCGCACGGAGGCAGCGATTCTATTTGCGGCAAACAAGGCATCGAACCCGTTGTCCGTCACAATCATGCAGTAGTCAGAATAGTTCAGAGGAGCGGCAAAACCACCGCAGACTACGTCTCCTAGAACGTCAAAGAGAATGACATCGTATTCATCAAAAGCGTTGAGTTCTTTGAGCAGCTTCACCGTCTCACCGACGACATAGCCACCACAACCTGCACCAGCCGGGGGACCACCGGCTTCGACACAATCAACGCCACCATAGCCTTTGTAGATTACATCTTCAGGCCAGATGTCTTCGTAGTGGAAATCCTTTTCCTGAAGGGTATCGATAATCGTAGGAATCAGAAAGCCTGTAAGAGTAAACGTACTGTCGTGCTTCGGGTCACAGCCAATTTGCAGCACCTTCTTGCCACGCTTCGCTAGGGCAACGGAGATATTACAGCTAGTCGTGGATTTCCCGATACCGCCTTTTCCATAAACTGAGAGTTTCACGAGCTATTGTCTCCTATCGTTTGGATTAAAAGTTGAATATTGTCTTTGCCCGTCGCTTGGGTCAGCGTCTTGGCGCTAATCCCTTCAGACCGCTTGAGAAAAGCTTTCCTTGGGGCGTCGATCGCAATTATTGACTAACTACCCAGGAAAAGAAAGAGCTGTTTCAAATGGAATAGGTCGTAAGAGCTTATAGTTAATCTTAAAACAACCTATGTTAACCAATAGTGCCATTAAAGCTTATTCAAGATTTTTTATGGTTCTAAAATAATTTTTGTATTTTATATTTCAATAAATAGAAACAATAAACAAAAAATAGCCTTACCTCTGCTCAATCTGCTTCAATGAACAAGCTGTTACAATCCCTCATCATCCCCTCCTCCTCCGGTCAAAAGATTCTGTGGAAAGGGTTTCGAGTACTTGTGCGAGGTCAGAGTCAGAGGTATGTAATTAGAAGGAATGTCGAGCTAGATATCAGGCTGAGAAGGGGATCGAAGCGTTTGCTCGCGAAGATAGGATATTTGTAAATAAAAATCAATTTTTGCCGACGCGCTTACCTTCTTCCCTCAACCAGGATTCTCTACGACAAAAAGGTCTACACCTCTGTAAGGGCAAGTGGCTGTCCCGATGTTGACGCCCCAAACTCCCTGTCTAACTGGAATAAAAGCTGCATCTCAAAACAAATACACCCCAGTTACCACCTTGGTCTGGAGTGCTTTGCTCTTTTCGTTTGTGTTTTTAGCTACTAAGATGACATCAGTACCTAAACTTTCCCCGCTGCACCCTTCATCGCGGCGGGTTTTCTTCCCATTTAAGATGGGGGTATGGCTATTATCACAAACTTATCGTTAAAAAAAAGTGCTCTAGGTTACTAGAGTCAACTTTTCGGCGTTTAAACCAGTAATCTGTAGATGTCTTCGCTCTAAGGTAACGTAACGATTGTTAACTTTTATCTGCTTAAGGGTAGATGCTATTTGGCTTTTTGTATCCGACGCTACAGCTTCTCTTAAAGACGCTTCCCCTGATGCCAACGGGATAACCTGATGATTGAACGAGAACTCGGTGATTCAAACACCACCTCTGTAGGAGTTCGCGTCTAGTACCTGACACTGTAATCCATCTTTCTCGATGCAGAAGGCGTAGTAGTCGAGGTTATTCCAAATCCATTGGAGGATATTGCGAATCTTTTCTCGTTTAATGTACAGGCGTTTCTGTACGGCTTGATTAGGACAGAGGATTTGGAAGGTGAGAACGCCGCCTTCGTCGTGGATTCGGAACAGGCAGTCTTGCAAGATGGCACGAATACTGCTGTCGAAAGAGTTGTGGAATCGACGCAGTCTGCCAGTGAGCGTGAAATCTTCTAGGGTGCGACCCAACGGATCTTCATCTTCATTGAAAGGCAACTTGTCCCGATCCGGATCGAATGGATTTACCATAGCTTTTTTCTCCTTTGTTGCATTCTTCTTTCGAGCGGAGCGCTGAAGCTTGTAAGCTGGACTACAAATGCGATCGCACATTTTGTACAGCTCAGTTTTACAACCTACAGATACCTTACAGCAAATACCCTAGCTAAGGAGTCAGTTTGTTTGATTTTAAAGGTCTGGTCTTAAGAAACCGTTAAGAGTCGTTCATAGGGAGTGGTAATGCATTATTAAAGCGGTTATCAATTGCATGAAGTACGCGAGAAATGACATGAGCAATATCTACCAATGCTTAAATAGTAATAACGGCATTATTTGCTTTATTTAAACTATCTTTGCTGTAGATTAGTTCGAGACTCATTTTTCATTTCCTATACAGGAATATCCAGAATAAAGTCAATCTGTGTCAATAAAAACATGTAAATTAAATGAGAGAAATTAGGGTTGGATCTATATTAGACAATCACTAGGGCATCAGCAGCTATTTTAGGATTTAATAAATATTCTTAATTAAAAAATATTGGGAATGAAATTGTACGAGTAACTAGAGGTTTGCTTAAAAACTGATTTACAGACTGAGTAAACTTCAGGTTTAAGCTCAATTCACTATCTCTATGCCTGCGCTCTACTGGGAAACTATAGGGCGATCCCTACCTTAGGAGTGAGGAAGCTATCACTGGAGACATATTACAGATAAGTTACAGTCAGGGAAGATGCTCGGTCGGCATATGACTTGATTTTTAGTACTAAAGAGTTTCTGCAAGAGTCACGTACTATAAAACAGATTATGGGAGTGTGAAATCCTTATGCAACCAACTAACCCTAATCAATTTACAGAAAAAGCCTGGGAAGCGATCGCACGCACTCCAGAGGTGGCGAAAGCAGCCCAGCAACAACAGCTTGAAAGCGAACACTTGCTCAAAGCACTCTTAGAGCAAGAGGGACTCGCGACGAGTATTTTCAATAAACTTGAAGTTCCCGTGCAGCGAGTGCGCGACTATACAGAAAGCTTTATCCAGCGGCAGCCTAAAGTGTCCGGTAGCAGCGCCTCGGTTTACCTGGGACGTAGCCTCGATACCCTCCTAGATCGAGCAGAGTCTTATCGTAAAGACTACAAAGATGATTTCATCTCGATCGAGCATCTGATGCTCGCATTTCTCAAAGACGATCGCTTGGGCAAAGCTCTGTTCCAAGAATTTAAACTAGATGAAGCCAAGCTCAAGAAGGTGATTGACCAGATTCGAGGGAACCAGAAAGTGACCGACCAAAATCCAGAAGGCAAGTACGAAGCACTGGAAAAATACGGACGTGACCTGACTCAGGCGGCGCGTGAAGGAAAACTTGACCCCGTGATAGGTCGAGACGATGAGATTCGCCGCACGATTCAGATTCTCTCGCGTCGGACGAAAAATAACCCCGTCTTGATTGGGGAACCCGGAGTTGGTAAAACTGCGATCGCAGAAGGATTGGCACAGCGCATTGTCAAAGGTGACGTTCCCCAGTCTCTGCAAGATAGAAAATTAATTGCTCTAGATATGGGCGCACTGATTGCTGGTGCCAAGTTCCGAGGTGAATTTGAAGAACGCCTCAAAGCCGTTCTCAAAGAAG
>DATNPC010000313.1:0-14650 GCA_036703375.1 Allocoleopsis sp. | reverse complement strand
TTTGAAAAACGCAGCATGGCTATCAACACTGCGATTTGCCATGAAGTTAGTGGCATTAGAAGAATACCCTGGAATATACTTCTCAGTCATTGTCTCCCTCCTCTTCTCTGTGTTCTCTGCGCCCTCTGCGGTTTATTTTTTCAAAAATATTGCTCGGCACGATAGAAGTAAAAATTAAACATTGCATAAACCGCCCATAACCTGTAAATGGGAGAATTTCAGCGGGTAGCTAGACATCTTCTCAAATAACCTCAGACATCTCAGAACCCCAGTCCCGAGTAATCTGGGGTTCATTCTTTAATTAGCCATCACCTCTTCTACGCTAAAAGACACGCCGCAGGGAAAATCAAATACTCTAAGAAAAAGAGCTTCCAGATGAATTGGTAAAACTGCGCGATCGCAATTTTGTCCTGCAAGTCTACACTGAGGCTGCGCCACCACATCAAACCTAGTGCTGCCAGATGAGTAATTACGAGGAAGACTGGATTAACAGCATGTAGCCAGAGTACGCCCGCTATCGTCATTCCCAGATAGCAAGCAGTGATGACCCAACGCGCTAGATTAAACACCGCCTGCTTACCGAGTTGGATAGTAAACGTGGTGATGTTGTACTCCTTATCACCTTCCATGTCGGGGATATCTTTGAAAATAGCGATCGCAAACGTAAAGACTACAATAAACACCGTTAGCGCCCACACGGATAGCGGGAGAGAAGCAAGATTTCCCACCAAGCGGTCACTAAAGTGTAAAAATAGCCCTACATTAACAATGGCTCCCCGCACCGAGAAAATGCACAGCGCGGCCCAGAAGGGAAATCGCTTCAACCGTATAGGCGGCAATGAGTAAGCCGTCCCAATCGCTAAACTCGTGCTAACCATCAAGAACAACCAGGGCCCCAGTAACCATGCCAACAGCAATGCGAGGATGCCTGTAACAGCAACAATGAGTTGGGCTTGCGATCGCGAAAATTCACCGGCGGCAATGGGAAGATGAGGTTTATTAATTCGGTCAATCTCTACATCTTCGAGTTGATTTAGCCCAACAATGTAAACATTCCCACACAAGCAAGCCAGCATTGCTCCCAGTAGATGTTCTAAACTCTCCGTCGTGATACTACTGGTCGTGGTTGCTAAGGTAATCAGATAAAGTGCAAAAACACTGAGACTGGTGCCAATAATCGTGTGAGGGCGAGAGAATTTCCAAAACGCATAGAGCCACTTGCTCGGTTGCTCAAGTAGGTAAATTCTTGTCTGGGTAGACGTTTGGGGAGAAATTTGGCTCATTCTGAGAGATTAAGAGGCAATAGACCAGAAATATCTTACTCTGTCTCTCGAACGCAACATTCTCTCTATCTGGGGTTGTCATCCATAAACAGAACCTAGGTTTCTGGCAAGAGTTTCCATCCTGACATCTTGCACTTTTCTCAATAATCGTAGGGTGGGCATTGCCGAATAGAACTTGAAAGCTTGATTCTCTCGTCAGTCGGCAATGCCCACCCTACATAGGCTCATTAGTCCTCTTCAGAGGACTTAGGCTTTGAGGCAGGGGTTTTAACCCTTGCCGGACTATAGGTTTCACGTTAAGTTGACACGCATGGGCATGCCTTGACCCTACTGACGACCTCTTGTTTAACTCGGCAAGACGCTCAAAGCAGCGTCTTGAGCAGCGCTTGCAGCTTCCATTGAATTTCTGCCAATTCCTTGTTAGGGTCAGAACCTGCCACGATTCCAGCCCCTGCATAGAGTCTCGCTCGATATGCCTTGGCAAAAAGTCGAGAGGGTTTCTCGCTGTCAATCAAGGCAGAACGAATACCAACTACAAATTGGCAATTTCCTCGATAATCCACCCAACCGATAGGAGCAGCATACAGCGAGCGATCGAAGGTTTCATAGCGACGAATCTGCTCTTGAGCTATCTTCGTGGGAACGCCTGCGACGGCTGGCGTAGGATGCAGCTGGGCAACAATCTCTAGAGGATGAATGTCACTGAGCATTTCAGCTTGAATCGGCGTCCACAAGTGTTGGATGTTGGACAGTTTGAGAAGCTGAGGAGTAGGAAGCATTTGGGGAATTAAACCCAACTCCGATAAGCGATCGCAAATAAAATTAAGCACAAACTGGTGTTCGCGTCTCTCTTTCTCGCTACCAAGCAATCGGTACGCCAACGTCGCATCATCGCTTGCCGTTTTGCCTCGCGGTGCAGAACCAGCTAGGGTATCTGTCTCTAAATGATAGTTATGAATACTCAGCAGACGTTCGGGACTCGCGCCAATAAAGTTTTGCCCCTTGCTATTACTGGTAGAAAAGACATAGCAATCCGGATGCCGCTTGCGTAACGTATCCAAAGATTCCGCTAAATTAAATGGCACGGGAGAAATGACATCAATCGCGCTAGCAAGCACAATTTTGCTCAATTGATTGGCTTGGATGGATTCCAATGCCGACGCTACAGAGGATTTGAACGCCTCGGCACTTTTTTGCGCTGACTTGATCGTTCGATTCGGCGCAAGCTCAAAAACATTGGAAACTCGTCGATCGTACCAGCTAATTCGTCTGAGCTGATTGCCTAATCGTTCGGCTAGAAGTTGAACATTAACCTGAGGTGTTATTTCAAGATTGGCAACAACTACACATTTCCCTCGATCGCATGACACTTGCCAACGTGGCAAGAAAATGGTAGCTGACGGAAAGGGAGAGTGCGCCGCTATTTTTTTCTCAAAAAACGTGAAACTACAGAAGAAATGAGGCCCGGAAAAGGGGAGATTTAAGTCTCCACCCGAGACAATATTATCCAGACACGACTCAATAAACTGTTGGGCTTTTTGGAATCGATTAGCCCCTTCAACTTTAGTGGAAATTGTCGCATCAATCGCCGCGATCGCTTTGCTTTTACTTCTGTTTTCAAAGTAGAACTGTAGGCAATCGGGTTTGGAGAATGCCTGTAAAACAGCCAAGGGGTCAACTGGCTCAATTTCTTGAGAAATGCTAACAATCTGAGAACAGCCTTTTTCAAGGGATTGCTGCTTTCCTCTGGAGAGAAGGTGATACAGCTCTTTGCGGTCTTGAAAGAGATTGGTGCGATAGGGGGTGACTGGCATAGAAGCTACAGATAGTAAAGTTTTTTGAAGTTCTGTTCCTAAAGTCTCATCGACAATGGTGGGATGTCTAAAGGGATATACTTGCTTCTTTCCTAACCCTGGTGTCAATTGACACCTGTTTTTCGATTCGACCTCCACCCAGTCGTCTCCTCGGCTAGGTGGCTCAAGACCCGACTAACAGCACAAATGAGAGGTTCTGTAGTGCCGACTTCCTTATGGTACCGGAGAAACGATCGCCGTCTCGGTGATACTTGGCGTAATCCGCAGCATAAGTATCCTGCTGGTCTAGGCTTCAGTCCAATGAGAGAACTGAAGCAGTGATGTCTCAGATTGGACTGAGAACCTGGATTCATCCGAAAAAACACCACAAATTTTTAGCAATTTTCCGTTTCTAGTAATTTAATCAAATCAGTCTGATGACGACAAGTTTAGTAGAACAACCCAACAGTAAATTATGGCTAGCCGCCATTAAGCCTCCCATGTACAGCGTTGCTATTATCCCAATTTGGGTAGGCTCGGCTGTTGCTTTTGCGGAAAGTCAGAGATTTCAGGGCGGAATCTTTTCGACATTTTTAATGTCAGCTATCTTAATTGTTGCTTGGCTCAATCTGAGCAATGATGTGTTTGATTCTGAAACAGGGGTTGATAAAAATAAAGCGCATTCTTTGGTGAATTTAACTGGTAATAAATCGCTAATTTTTTGGCTGGGAAATTTATTTTTAGCCGCCGGTATCTTGGGAATTGTTGCGATCGCGTGGTGGCAGCGAGACTTTACGGTGATTGGGCTGGTTCTACTCTGCTGCGCGTTGGGATACAGCTACCAAGGCCCGCCCTTTCGCTTGGGTTATCAGGGGTTAGGGGAATTTATCTGCTTTGTCACGTTTGGCCCCATGGCAGTAGCAGCCGCGTACTACTCTCAGACCCAAACCTGGTCAACGAACTGCCTCGCAGCCTCCGCGATTGTGGGTATTGCGACTAGCGTGATTTTGTTTTGTTCTCATTTTCACCAAGTTGAGGATGATGCCGCCGTTGGAAAGCGATCGCCAATTGTCCGCCTCGGTACGAAAAGAGGTTCCCAAGTCTTATGGTGGTTAGGTGGCAGCATTTATGCGTTCACGGCATTGTTTGTCCTTTTGGGTGTTTTCCCCCTCTGGACATTATTGACCTTATTAAGTTTGCCGATTGCGCTTCAATTATTGCGGCACGTCCACCAGCATCACGACCAACCGGAAAAGGTCAGTAACTCTAAATTTATTGCGGTACGCATGCATTTCTTGAGCGGTCTATTGCTTGGACTGGGATTTTTACTGACGGGTTTTTGAGCGCAAGACACCTTAGTTCCAATTCCATCCAACCTACCGTAGGGGCGAAGCATTCGTGTCCTGATGGATTGGACTTACGACTGAGATTTTACACGAATGCTTCGCCCTTCGAGGGATTGCTCATCACTTATCGCGGAAAGCATTTACGCAACATGACTTGACCGACTAAATTGCTACTGGGCGAAGCAAAATGGACAACCTCTATCACCATGAAGCATGGCCCAACTCGTTGGAGGTCGCCGTCTGAAAACGCAATTAACTCTCCCTCACAGGGAACTCTGGATAATTTCACTTGCTTCCCGTTTAAGTCCTCTAGTTCAGCGGAGTAATCTTTGTGTGATGTTCGAGGGGCATTCTCGAACATGACTTGAACTGTAACGAATTCCATGGGTTGACGCTCCTGTTGCTGAAACGAAGGGTGGCACGCAAAACCACCAAACTTCCGTGTCTAATGAACAAACCTTTATCTTTTCACAAAGTGACCGGGTTCTAGGGGGGGTTCGGAAAATCGCAGAAAAGTCAACGAACTTTCTAAGTTCTTGACATTTTTTTCCTACGATGACCTTGTAAGTACTTAAAAGCGAAGACTATACCCTCTTTGAGACTATAAGAGGGTATTTCATTGTCTGATTCCCGATCGCGCGATCGCATCCATCTTACGCGATCGCTTCTGAGAGTTCCTGCCAGCGATCGCTCCACAGTTGTTGGATAGCTGCCATCACTTCTGGTAAGTCAGCAAATTCTTGGCTTTGCCGTTGAATTTCCGGGGCTAGACGCTTGAGTCCATTACAATCTCGACAACAGTACAATACTTGTTCCCAGGCTTTTTGCCACTCCCTGCCTGCTTGCTGGTGGGCGCGAATCGGTCTGAGGCGTTCGTCTTCCTCCCGCAAATATTTTGCTTGCTGCGCCCAAGCATCGCGCCAGGGTTGCACCGCTTGCGGCATCTCGTGTCGATCGTACCAGTCGCGTTCGCTGCGTAAGATTTCGCCTAACCAGTCGAGATCGGGGCGAGATGGACAGCATTGAATAGCCGTCAGCCCTTGGTCGATCCAGAGAGGTAAGTTGCGATAGCTGATGAATTTAGAACGGGATTCTACCAGTTTGACCCAGACTTGGTGCTGCCAGCACTCGATGCGATCGATTTGGTTGATGGGAATTTTCAGGAAGGTGGCAACTTGTTCGCGCACTTGGTCGAGAGAGAATTGCCGAGGGTCAATGACCCCAGCCGTAATTAAATTCTGGGACACGGTAGTTCACTCCTGTTTCAGGTGTAGACGCCCAAAATCTAAGCCACCCCGCCAAAGTTGCCATGAGAAGTCAGGGTGGCCAGAGGAGTGTTACCATTTCTTCTAGCTTCCAGACTGCCGATTTCAGTTTGGGGGTTAGCCGCTCTTAGCTGGTGCGAACAGCTTTGAGTGGCGCTAAGATTTCTAGGTTTTCAGATTTAATAAGGAATACCTTAGCAGATTGAGTGTTCTCTGCTCAAGGGTCAAGTTTTCTTTACAAATTTTTGGTTCATTGTCATTACTTGTCGGGTGGGCATTGCCGAAATTATTGAATTTGATAGGGCAATATCTATTCGGCAATGCCCACCCTACTCTTTTTGGCATCATACTCCTTTTCTCCCACTCCTCTTTTTTACTGATAGCCGCTAAACTACTACCTTCATGTCCCAATATCGTCGAGCTTACGTTCCCGGTGGAACCTTCTTCTTAACCCTAGTCACTTATGCTCGTAAACCCCTTTTTTCAGAGCGACAAAATATCTCCCGGTTACGCTCTGTAGTTGCCAGAACTCGTGTAGAAAGACCCTTTGAAATCGTTGGGGCAGTCATTCTACCTAACCATATTCATTTCCTTTGGACTCTACCATCCGGTGATTGTAATTATTCTCAACGAATTGCTCGGTTGAAAACTTTGTTTACGCGATCGCTTCGTGGCAGAAGGTCATTACCTGAAACTGTTTCAGACTCTCGTCGCAAACATCGAGAAAGTGACGTGTGGCAGCGTCGGTTTTGGGAACATACGATTAGGAATGAAGCTGACTTAGAAAGGCATTTAGATTACATTCACTACAATCCGGTTAAGCATGGATTGGTGTCTTGCCCACACCTATGGGAGTATTCCAGTTTTCACAAATGGGTAGAGAGAGACGGATACGAAGTTAATTGGGGTTGTACCTGTGCTGGTAGAGAGCTTCAAGTACCGGACTTTTCTGCAATTGCACAAAGGGTTGGTGAGTGAGATGGTAGGGTGGGCATTGCCGGAGAGATGTTTGTCCCATCAAATAAGTAAATTCGGCAATGCCCACCCTACAAATTTAGATATCAGTTTTCTCGATCGCAACTCCATCAACAACTTCATAACCCCAATTCGGGTTGTGATTTGCCAATTGCTTGGCGGCGTCATATTCCCCTAAAGCGCAAAGTTCAAC
Source organism: Allocoleopsis sp. (assembly GCA_036703375.1). GTDB lineage: Bacteria > Cyanobacteriota > Cyanobacteriia > Cyanobacteriales > Coleofasciculaceae > DATNPC01. The sequence goes on along the minus strand of DATNPC010000313.1, from coordinate 7,795 downwards.
CAATTGTTGATATCCTGCCGCTTTCTGTTGCTCGTGTTTTTCCTGAAGTAGCTGTTCTCGTTCTCGCTCAGAAAGATTAGGTCGTCCTGAAGCAAATACATCAACATCTTGAATTTTTTTCATATCTATCCCCCCTAGAAAGGAAATAAATCTACCACCTGACCGTCAACAATGCCATATCCCCATTCTGGATGTTCGGCAATTTGGCGTTTAACTAAAGTTCGACCCATTGGCGTTTTATAAGCTGCCTGCAACGCAGAAAGAGAAGGAACGTCACCGTCTTTTCTTGGCTTTTCTGCCTGAGTATCCTGTTGTTTTAAACTTCCCTGGCTAGGAGAATCTGAATTAGATGAATTGAGGAGAGATTGAGGTGAAACTGCCGAAAGTTTCTCAATAACACTTTGTTTTGTAATTTGGGGTTTATCGGTAAAGGATGGAGGGAGATAGGGCGTTGATACTCCTAATCGCTTCGCTTTTATGGCTTCATCAGCTACGCGATCGCATTTTCGCAAAAATCCTTCCCATAAATCTTTTCCTAACACGGGATTTCTCAAATCAGCACGCGCTTTAGATACCGCAGCTTCTAAAGGTTCGCCTTTTTGCACGTAATATTGAGTCCGCTCCTCCTCAAATGCTGGATACGGAACCCCAGGCTCAAGTTCCCAGTCTCGCTTAATTTTTTGACTCTCTCCCAGTGGAATACCCGCAACAAATTCATCCCAAAATGGAGATAGCAACCCTTTTGACATGCCGTCCACGATTCTAAATACCCATCCGGCAGGATGTTCGACTCCCTGTTGTTTGAAATACTCTAATAAGGCTCTTTGAAATTCCTCAAATTCTTCAGGAGATTTCCAAGGGCCACTAAATTGATAATGAGGGGTAACTGTTACGGCAGTTCGCTGACGCTGGACGGGAAAAAACTTATCGGTTTTAATTCTACGAGTCGATAAACGAGAGTCTTCCATCACTTCGACTGATGTTGAGATTGAGGAAGACATCCGATCTATCTGAGTACTTTGGGCATTTTGCTGAGGCGCTACAACGTCTACAAAAGCGTCTGGTGTTACGGGTGGAGAGAAATTATTGGAACCGCTTTTAATGGTAGACTTAAATGAATTAGACGGTGGTAAAAGCACTTCGCCTTGTGGAGTAGGACTGCGAGAATCGTTCTCCCAACAATCGTTTAATCTCTGCTCTAGAGTATCAATATCTGGCCAAAATTCTAATCGGTCAGGGCAACCGTTTGCTACTCGTTCTTTGAGAAGCGATCGCTTCACGAGTTGACGGCGAGCCAGTTCCTGTTCAACAGGACTTAAACCTGTTTCATGTTCAATTTCATCAATGGTAACTCTCACCCAGCGATCGCGATCGGTTGATTGAGACTGTAAATGAAACAAGTGGCAAAATAAGATAGATGCCGTCACTCCACCAGTTACTTTAGCCAGGGTGGGGTAGTAAACGACTGAATTCCCAAGATTTCGCCACAATACTCCTAGTTTCACCAATTGAGTCTCCTAACTGCCTCGAAGAGCAGCCGCGATCGCTCCAAGCTTGCTCCTCTACGTTTTAGGATATCTCATCGGTTTGTGGGACTGGGTTACCAAAGGAGCGATTGCCTCAATAGACCTCTTGCTCGCCTGCCTTTTCATCAAATTCAGGGGCAGGCGGGACGCCTACCCCACAAGAAACAATAACTCTTGTGGGATGGGCATCTTGCCCGTCCTAGCTATTGAAAGTAAGAGATCTAATCCATGGTTTGATACCCTTCTAGAGCAGCCAGCAAGACATTCACTAACGGGTGATCGATTAATTCTTTGAGCGCGTTAATACTGACGCCTCGCAGCGCTCCAACTACACGCGCTTTTAGCGCGGGATGACGCTCAATGTGTTCGATTACCTCTGTCACCACCAGCTGTCGTTCCAAGGGTGTATTGGTGGGATAGGTTTGCTCTAGTTGTTGGAGTAACTGCTCAATCTTTGCCGCTGCTTCGGACACCGCTCTGCGATCGACAATTGCTGTAGCTTCTACCTCAATCGTTCTGCTTGCCATTGCCTTCATAATCTCGAATAAGTCAGCACTCTGTTGACGATGGCTCGCGATTTGTTCATACGTGGCTTGGAGCTGATATCGGTATATCTTGTCGATCGCTTTTAGCTGATGGTCGTACTCGCGTTTTAGGTAATTTTCGACTTCTGCTTTATTCGCTTCCGGAGAGATGTTTAACCGAATCACTAAAGTGCGATCGCTATTCTGTTCGATGCCTTGCAGCAATAACTCCCAACCGGAATTTTTGACTTGTAGTTTTTGGAAAGCGGCGAGAAATGCTTGCCAGTCTATCCCATTAGAGAAAACCAGTTCAACCGTTTCTAAACTCTTTTGAAATAAATGGGCAAACTCTCCGGCAGCAAAGGTTCCCCACTCGGGACGGCGTTCTTTTCGCTCAGCTTTTAAGTAAATATAGTCACAGATGACTTCATCGAGATTTGTTGCACTGTTGGTATGCCAGTCTTCGATACAAGCTCCGGTCAAAATTGCTTTTTGGAAGTTAGTATCCAGCGCTTTCACTCGTTTTAAATTTGCCCCACACAGGTTAGCCCCAATTAAGTTTGAGCCAATTAGGTTTGCCCCTTTGAGGTATGCTCCTTTGAGATAGGCTCCCGAGAGGTTAGCGCCAATCAGTTTTGCTCCACTCAAGTTTGCGCCACTCAGTTTAGTTCCGATCAGTTTTGCGCCAATGAGATCGGCTCCACTGAGATTGGCTTTGCTAAGATCGGCCCCACTCAGGTAAGCTCGACTGAGATTGGCTCCAATTAAGTTTGTTCCAATCAAGTCAGCACTACTGAGGTCGGCACTGGTGAGGTTGGCACCAATCAAATCTGCCTCGCTCAAGTAGGCTTCGCTCAGGTACGCCTCGCTGAGGTTGGCACCAATCAAATCGGCTTTGCTCAAATCTGCCCGACTCAGGTTTGTTCGACTCAGGTCTACACCACTGAGTTTTGCTCCTTTAATCGTTAATCCCTTGCCCGTCGCAAAGCTGAGATTAGGTCGGATTTCCGGGTTTTGTGCCTTCCACTCATTCCAAGCCTCTACCCCTTGCCTGAGTACGGCGAGATGTTCCTCATTTGCCATCTAGCGCAAGCCTGTCAGCTCGATTGTTTACAACAGCAGAAAACGCGATCGCATTGGCGGTCTGCGCTCAAATTAGGCACCCTGCACCGCAGCTCGCAACGACTGAAAATTCCTCCCCATGTCCCTGCGTCCACGCATCCCCGTATCGATTGTTCAGACTAGTCCTACTGTTTCAAGTGTCTCTTTCCCAGTGATGCCTGCTCAGCTGCATACACTGATTTTAGACATAGAACCTGAAATGTAAATTCTCTTTACAAAATTTCCACAATTCCCTGCCCACCATCAATTCGCACTCGTTGGCCGTCTCGTAACAGCAGAGTGGCATCGTGAATATCCATCACGGCTGGGATACCATACTCGCGTGCCACAATCGCACCGTGGGACAGCCGCCCACCCACTTCAGCAATTAGACCCCCCGCCCGTGCTAAGAGCGGAGCCCAACCAGAATCGGTGTAGGGGACGACGAGAATGGTTTGTCGGTCAACATCGGCAGCCGCTTGTAAGTTTCGCAGAACTTTAACCCACCCCTCCGCTTGCCCGGAACTGGCACCAATTCCTTGCAGCCGCTGTTGGTAGCTAGAGGAATCGCGCAGTAGAGGGGCGGGAGGTGCATTGCCATAGAACAAGGCGGGAACCGTTGTCAGTTGGCGATGCTGTTTGAGTTGCGATCGCCTTTGTTGCAATGCTTCCAGAATCTGTTCGGTATCGCTCGGGTGAGTACCGGCGACTAGACGGCGAATTTCAGCTAGTTCTAAGAAAAAGATATCTCCAGGTTCCGATAATAACCCCGATCGCAACCAAGACGACTCTAGCGCGATAAAGCACCAACGCAGACGAGCCAATAGCTGAGAGTAGACTTCGGTCACTCGACCTTTGAGATTAATCCGAGCTTGAACCAATTGAGCTTTCCAGTGCTGCGACTTAATCGGTTGAGTGGGGGGTAAGGGATTGGCAATAAACTGCGCGAAGAGTTGCCGAACGGGTCGGGGGTCTTCTTGCCAAGTGGGAACGGCGATATCGGTTGCCACATCGCTCAGGTAGCCGTAGCGATCGAGAAATCGGTCAAACTGCTCCAAAATGTTTCGACCATCGGGGATTTCCGCTAAGGTCGCAAACAGAGAGGCGGCACTGTCATCAATGTTATAGGAGCGACGCAATAAAGGACGGGCATTGGCGGCAAGTCGAGCGAGCGATCGCAAACTAGCCACTTCTGGCGTCTGACTGTTATCCAGTTCTTCATCCTTCACCCGCAAAACCGCCTGTCTGAAGGACGCGCTCAAGGGGGCAAGAATGCTGTAGTACGTCGCTCGTTTCAAAACGTCCAAAATGAGGTCGATGCGTTCGAGCAGTTCCACTGGCGACAGTTGAAACGCAGGTTGAGCGGACAACTGGCTGATAAGGGGGGCAAAGTGGGTTTGGTAATCTAAGTCAAAGTCTCGATCTAAATACCATTCCCGCCCTAGCAACCGCAGTAATCCCGGTACGTTGCCTAAGGTAGAGCGTAAAGGCGGTTTAGAAAACTTAGACCCTCGCGTGAGAAATTCCAAACTTTCAGGTGGCAGACCCATGCGCCGAAAAATTTGTCCCAACAGCGTGGCATTGAAGTAGGCACGGGAGTAGTGGAGGGTTGCCGTTTCATTGAAATCTAAACCACGGGCACGTTGACCTAAAACGATCGTAAAAATCTCTCCCCAAACGCCGCACGTCAAGGGACGATTAATCGACCAAGTGAGGGGTCGAATCAGTCCTGGAATCACCTCCGCCGCAATCTTGCGCGTCCAGATAGGTTGGAGGGTAGTAATCGGTCGCGCTTGCAGCAACCATAATTGTTGACCGTCATAACTCCATTCAATATCTTGAGGGATACCGTGATAACGGTTTTCCAATTCACGCGCGACAATGGCGACTTGCTCGATCAAAGCCGGAGGTAAATCGCCACTGCCCTCAATTTGTGCAGAGGTACGTGGCAAGTCAGTTTGTCCCAGACTGTCTTGAAAACGTCTCCCCGTCTCCCCATCTCCCCGTCTCCCCATCTCCCCGTCTCCCCGTCTCCCCGTCTCCCCATCTCCCCGTCTCCCCGTCCCCCCGTCCCCCCGTCCCCCCGTCTCTCCAGACTCCTGCAGATACACTCGGTATTGCTCTGGAGTCACCTGACCGGAGACGATGCGGGCGGCATTTCCTGGCAACCCTTCGATAATGACGGCTTCACCTTGTTGCGAAATGGGGTCGCGACTGAAGGCAACACCGGAGAAAGTCCCCCGGACTTGTTGTTGCAGGAGTACCGCCATAGCTTGGTCTGGCAGTTCGCGATCGCGGCGATACTGAACGGCGACTGGGTCGTTGTAGGATGCTAAGACTTGAGTAATGGCGTCTTGTAACGCGGGTCTAGTAGTAACGTTCGAGATGCTTTGATATTGCCCTGCTGCCGAGGAGGATTCTGAGTCTTCTCCCATGGCTGAAGAACGCACAATGAGGGGTTCGGTTTCAGAGACGGGAAGGTATTTCACTAAAGGTTCTGGGTCATCGCCAGGGGGCAATACCCATCCCCTTGGGACGGCGTAGCCCCAGCGTTTGAGCTGAGACAGGGTTGCAGCTTTTTGCCCAACTTTTTGGGCATCTAGCTCTTTGTCTAGGGAAATTATGGCGCGATCGCCTCTAAAAAAAAGAAACACGGGTCGAGCTTCTGCCTTTCCTTCCTCGGGTTGAAGGTCTAAGTCATCGGGAATTTTTTGATAGATCCAAGCAATCAGCCCACCTAGCACGATCGCCGCAACGATTCGTGCTAAGTCATCGGGATGCAACAGTGCCAAGATTAAGGGAAATAAAATCAAGACTCCGTTGCGTCCGCTAGTGCGATCGCGAAAAATTGTAAAGCTAATTCCTCCAATCAAAAAGACCAGTAACGCAACTCTCCAGTCATGAACCACAAAACCCCAAACGACGTTGGTGGTTCCAGCCCCTTTGCCCATCCAGTAGCGACCCATGACTAGCATAATCAGGGCAATCAGTTCCCAGGCAGGCTCATTGGGAAAGAAATAACGCGCAAGTAATACCGCAGCAATTCCTTTTCCCGCCTCCGACAGCACCGCTAAGATACCAGCGAAGCGTCCGCCGTGGTAAAACGCGGCTGAAACGGATACATTGCCCGTGCCAACGCTGACCAGTTGACGCCCTGTCAGTGCGGAAGTAATCCAGGAAATGATGGGAAGTCCACCCAGCAGAGGGCAAAGCGTAAAGATGAGTAAAGCCCCCCAAACCTGCGTTAGCGTCATGGGATTTTTCTAAGCACTGAATTTTCTTTAATCCTACAACTGCAAGTTATAGAAGTTGGGGCGATCGCGGGAGTTGAGCGTTGATTGGTTCATCCATCACACGGTTCGCTTCAATGACCTGCGATCGCCCTTGTAATTATTGACATAGTAACAAAAGTATGCACAAAAGTTGGGCGATCGCTTTTCCTGGAGTAGTGGGCGATGTGGCAGCTACAGGGAAGTGCGATCGCGTTTTGGAGCCGCTATATAATACTCAACCACGCGATCGCATTTAACCAGCCCTTCTACCGTCCCAACCCAGACATGAGCGAACTCCAAACAGAATACGACACTCCTTGGAAAGACGCATTGGAGAGTTATTTTGAGGAATTTATCGCCTTTTTCTTTCCGCAAGCTCATAGGGATATTGATTGGACACAGGGCTATGAATTTCTGGACAAAGAACTGCAACAAGTAGTGCGGGATGCAGAACTAGGGAAGCGTTTGGTCGATAAATTAGTGAAGATTTATCGCACAGGTGGCGAAGAAACCTGGGTATTGGTGCATGTGGAAGTCCAAAGTCAGGAAGAAACCAACTTTGCCCAGCGGATGTATGTTTACCACTACCGCATTTTTGACCGTTACAAGCGATCAGTAGCAAGTTTAGCGGTATTGGGTGATGAGAGAGCAACTTGGAGACCCACTCAGTTTAGCGATGAGCTATGGGGTTGTGAAGTCAGGTTCAGATTTCCGGTGGTGAAGTTGCTAGACTACGAGCAAAGGTGGCAAGAGTTAGAAGCTAGCCGGAACCCCTTTGCCACGGTGGTGATGGCGCATTTGAAGGCTCAAGAAACCCGCAATGATGCACGAGAACGCTTTTCAAGTAAGCTTTACCTCACAAGACGGCTGTACGAGCAGGGATATGAGCGGGAGGATGTGATTAATCTGTTCCGGTTCATAGACTGGGTAATGAGCTTACCGGAAGAGTTAGAACAAGAATTTTGGCGAGAAGTGATTCAGATACAGGAGGACAGACGGATGCCGTACATCACGAGTATAGAGAGAATCGGAATTAAAAAGGGGATTAGGCAAGGGCTGTTAGAAGCTGTTGAATTAGGCTTGAGGCTAAAGTTCGGCGATAAAGGTTTAGAAATTTTGCCTGAAATCTCCGAAATTGAGGATATAGAGCAATTGAAAGCAATTATCAGCGGGCTACTGACAACAGTGAACACACTCGATGAGTTGCGTCAGCTTTATCAGCCAACGACTTCAGATGCAACTGAAGAAGATTAGAGAGTGAGAGTTGAGTGTTGCGATCGCTTTTCCTGGAGTAGTGTGCGATGTGTCATCTAAAGGGGAGTGCGAGCGCTATTCGGTAATGCTGTTGTTGCGCTTGCTTTCGCGACTCTTA
>DATNPC010000312.1:0-5368 GCA_036703375.1 Allocoleopsis sp. | reverse complement strand
AGTGGGAATCATGAAAGCAGCCGATTATCCTTGCTGGCTCTCAAAAAAAGATTTACACATTGCCCAAGCTCTAATCGAAAAAGCTGGTTTTATTTACTGTGGAAAAGATGAGGATTTCATCCCATACGATGAGGAGCTTGGGACTGGTTATAAATTAGCTAAGTGCTGCGGCTGGCAACTAGCTAGTGCTTATGGCGATGTAGCTTTAGAAGCGGTTCGAGATGGCGCTATATTTGACAAATGTCTGGAACTTTTGCCCGATATCGACTTTAACAAAGAAGTCAAGATTGCCAAACGAGCTATCAGGGAAGCGTCTAAAAATTGGGAGGCATTGCATCCGTCATCGTTCGAGCAATTGAGCTTGTTGTGAGAGCTACTTCAAAAAACAATCCCCTGTTGTGCTTTTTTATAGTGCGGCGGGGGATTGAAAGCGTGTGCTAGTTGCTAACTCTCCAGTGGCGGGTAAAATTTGCGATCGCGTTCATCAAATTTCCAGCCCGAGCGCTGCTCTAAATATTCCTGGGAAGTCTGCCCGTGTCTCTTGGCTTTAGGCGAAAATAGAAGGTTGGTGCGACCTGGGGCAACCCTGACTTGAAACCATTGATATGTATAGGTTTTAGCCTTTGTCTCTTAATAAGGTGGAAATTTCTCCTCTCTTGATAAACACCTGTTACCAAGGGCTATCAGGGCAACCGTTGAGGTTGCCGAAAAGTAAAACAGAAAGACCGAATTCCAAGGCACTTTTAAAGCGCTATCAACTTTTTTGCGGTGGCTAGTTTTCTTAAATCAGTGCCATGAGTTATCGATTAGCTACTTTTTGCGTACCGTTTTAGCACGCGCTCAATTGCCTCATCCACCAAATCTAAATCGGCGGTTGGATAAATATCGTAATACTTACCTTTCAATTGTTCTTTAGCAGGGGGTTTCCCGTGGCGTTCTTTGTACGCTTCGGCCGCTTCCATATCAATATGCAGCCTTTGGGAAGAGTTGACTTTCTTCTTGTGAAATGCCCGACTCCGCTGTGCCATCGTGCTTCCCATTGCTGGACATGAGAAAAGTTCCTGTTTTGAGCTGATATTCTAACTCCCATTGAAAAATACCTGAAGACAAACAGAACTATTCACGGCTATAGTTCTCAAATTCATCAAAGCTTGATAAACGAGGGGTGACACCCCTCACCCCTAAGAGCGATACTGTAACTAGTAGATGCACCCTGATAATCGAGAGAGTCACGAATGCGACTCTCTATTTTTTTAGGAGGCTGCCAAAATCCGTACCAGACGCCACGCTCAATGCGATTCTGGCAGTAGACATTAAAAAGAAAGGGTCAAACGGTCGCTTCGTTCGGGTCAGACCTGGTGTATTTGGTCTGCGTTCTTGGTCGATTGATGAGGCGCTGCCAGCCGCCAAGCCCGTAGCGAGTGCTGAATCAGAACGACGGGTGCGGATTCCCCTGTTTCCGTTGTATTCTGAAGTGCGTCTGGTCTTGCCGATTTGGGATGGTGTAGAGCGATCGCAAATTACTGGACTGCGTTCAACTCTAAAAACATTATGGGGTAGTCCTCAAGCCCCTGAAGATTGGACAAATCCCGACACTTGGATTTCTCAACGACTTCAGGGAGATGACCGGAAATTAGCCCAGAGCATTTGGCAAAAAACGGCAGGCAAAGTTAACCCCCGGCATATCTACGGACACTGGCTCTTAGCTTGTACTTACGAGCTATTGAGTGAAGATAGTACAGGGCGGATGAGCCTAACCGACCGGGGACGGGATTTCATTGCCAATCCTCAAGGTGATGCAACAGCTCTGGTCGATGAGGGCGGAGGTTTGCTGAAGCTGCTGACAATTGCGGCAGAGAAGGGAACCGGACGGCGCGGCGATTTTGTGCCGGAGTGGGCGGATTACCTCAAGCGCTACTCTCGTTTTGGCACCGACAGCACTATCAAAGATACCTTGGGACGACGGCTGACGAATCTGTTAGAACGGGGATACCTGACCAAGACAGGTACAACCTACAGTATCACCGATACAGGGTTAGCCTACCTGAACCAGACGGGAGGGGCAGAAGACACCGACAGTTCAGATGAACAGCAGCAAATCCTGATGCTGGTTAAAAACCAGAAAGCGAATGTCCGGGCAAGTATGCAGGAACTACTGGAGACGATGAATCCATTTGCCTTCGAGCATCTCATTAAGTTGCTTCTGGAGGCGATGAATTACCAGAATGTCACGGTGACTTCGCCCACTAACGATAAGGGTGTGGATGTGGTGGCGGATATCGAGCTGGGGATTACTTCCGTGCGGGAAGTGGTTCAGGCAAAACGCCAGAAAACTAACGTGCAGCGGACGGTGTTAGATGCACTGCGCGGTTCGCTGTATCGCTTCCAGGCGGTCAGAGGAACGATTATCACGACGGGGAATTTCTCTAAGGGTGCGACTCAGGTGGCATTTGAACGCGGTGCGCCGCCTATCACGCTGATTAATGGTGACAAGTTGGTTGACCTGCTCATTGAACACCAGATTGGGGTACGCAAGAAGTCTATCGAGATTCTAGAACTGGATGCGGATACCTTTGCCCAACTCGATGAGAACTCAGAAGGGGAGGCAGTGCTGTGACGCCTGAAGCCAGAGCAAGGCAAAAAATTGACCGACTGCTAGACGCAGCAGGCTGGAAGGTTCAAGATTATAGAGAACTGAACTTGAGTGCTGCACTGGGCGTAGCCGTGCGAGAGTTTCCCCTCAAATCTGGCTTTGCTGATTATCTGCTATTTATCGATCGCAAAGCTGTTGGCGTCATTGAAGCCAAACCAGAAGGAACGACACTCAGGGGTGTCGCCGAACAGTCGGAGAAGTATTTAACGGGCTTACCCGATACCCTGCGCTGTTATCAAAAACCCTTGCCCTTCGGTTACGAGAGTACGGGGACAGAAACCTTCTTCCGAGATTTGCGCGACCCGGACTACCGTTCGCGTCGGGTGTTTGCCTTTCACCAGCCCCAAACCCTGCAAGAATGGATTGAGCAGCCTGATACCCTCAGAGCCAGATTAAGACAACTGCCCCCCCTGAACACAGAAGGATTGAGGGATTGCCAGATTGATGCGATCGCTAATTTAGAGCAGTCCTTTGCCCAAGCAAAACCGAGAGCCTTGATTCAAATGGCAACGGGAAGCGGCAAGACTTATACGGCTGTCAGCTTTATCTATCGCCTGATTAAGTTCGCAGGTGCCAAGCGAGTGCTATTTCTGGTAGACCGGAGTAACCTGGGTAAGCAGACTTTACGCGAGTTCCAGCAGTATGTAACCCCCGATGATGGACGCAAGTTTACTGAACTCTACAACGTGCAGCGCTTGACTTCTAATACCCTTGACAGGGTAAGTAAAGTATGCATTACTACGATTCAGCGCCTGTACTCCATGCTGAAAGGGGAAGCCGAATTTGAGGAGGAGACAGAGGAAGAGTCCCTGTTTGACAGCGAGGTGGAAGCTGAGACACCGAAGGAGGTCAGCTACAATCCCCGCTTTCCCATTGAAGACTTTGACTTCATTATCACAGACGAGTGCCACCGCTCGATTTACAACGTCTGGCGGCAGGTGTTGGAATATTACGACACCTTCCTGATTGGTCTGACGGCGACACCCTCATTACAGACGTTTGGCTTTTTCAACCAGAATCTGGTGATGGAATACAATCACGATCGCGCCGTTGCTGATGGCGTGAATGTGGGGTATGAGGTTTATCGCATCCGCACCAGGATTACAGAACAGGGTAGCACGGTTGAGGCGGGTCATTATATTGATAGGCGATCGCGTCTTACCAGGGCAGTCCGCTGGCAGCAGTTAGATGAAAATCTGCAATACTCGGCAAGGCAGCTAGACCGGGATATAGTGTCTGAAGACCAAATCCGCACCATCATTCGCACGTTCAAAAACAAGCTATCGACCGAGATTTTCCCCGGCAGGACGGAAGTACCGAAGACGCTGATTTTTGCCAAGGATGACACCCACGCCGAAGATATTGTGGAGATTGTCCGGCAGGAGTTTGGCAAGGGGAACCAGTTTTGTAAAAAGATTACCTATCGCACCACCGGGGAGAAACCAGAGGATTTAATCGCCAGCTTCCGCAATTCCTTTGACCCTCGGATAGCTGTTACTGTAGACATGATTTCTACGGGGACGGACATTAAACCGTTAGAATGCGTTCTGTTCATGCGCGATGTCAAATCGCGGGTTTATTTTGAGCAGATGAAGGGACGGGGAACGCGGACAATTAACCCCAACGATTTTCAAGCGGTGACTCCCGGTGCAAAGGTCAAAACGCATTTCGTGATTGTGGACGCGGTGGGGGTGTGCGAGAGTGATAAGAGCGACTCTCGACCCTTAGAGCGTAAGCGTACCGTTCCGTTTGATAAGCTATTGCAGTCGGTGGAGTTAGATAACCGGGATGAGGACACCCTGACTTCTTTAGCAGGTCGGTTGGCACGGTTAGACCGGAAGCTTTCAGACAATGACCGCACGGAAATTCAGTCCACTGCTGGTCGAGAGTTCAAGCAAATCATCAATGGGTTACTCGGTGCCGTTGACCCAGACCAGCAAATCGCACGGGCGAAAGCGCAGTTTCAAACCGAAACGCCCACCGAACAGCAGGTGCAGCAAGCAGCGGTACAGTTAGCAGACGATGCCTGCACGCCGTTTGATAACCCTCAACTGCGGAAGCTACTCGACGACCTCAAGACGCAACGCGAACAGATTATCGATACAACGAGTCAAGACCAGGTGCTGTCAGCGGGGTTTGATACGTCAGCACGGGAGAAGGCGCAAACACTGGTGGAGAGTTTCCAGCAGTTTATCGAACAGAACAAAGATGCGATCGCAGCTTTGCAAATTATCTACAATCAGCCCTACGGTCAGCGTCAGGTGACTTACGAGCAAATCCGGCAGTTAGCGGATGCGATCGCTCGTCCTCCTCACCATCTCACAACCGAGCGGCTGTGGCAAGCCTACGAGCAGTTAGAAACCTCTAAAGTCAGAGGTGCAGGACCGCAGCAGCTTTTAACCAATGTCATTTCTCTGGTACGCTTTGCCCTTGGGGAAACGGATGTTTTAGAACCGTTTCCAGAAATGGTGAATCGGAGATTTCAGCAGTGGTTGGAGGAACAGCAGCAAGCAGGGAGGGAGTTTACCCCAGAACAGCGGGAATGGTTGGAGATGATAAAAGACCACATTGCTACCAGCTTGAGTATTGAGGTGGATGATTTTGAATACACGCCGTTTGATGGCAAGGGCGGACAGTTGAAGGCGGTGCAGTTGTTTGGTCGGGAGTTGAATAGCATATTAATAGAATTGAATGCAGTGCTAGCAGCATGAAAAC
>DATNPC010000311.1:0-8720 GCA_036703375.1 Allocoleopsis sp. | reverse complement strand
GTCCTGATGTCATTTTTGATTTCCTCAATGAGTTAGTTTTTGTTCAAGGGACTAGGGAAGGGTTAAGAACAGCACAAACTTTCCCTGCTCGCTCTTACTCAGCGAGATGCCACCAACCATCACCTAAAGTTGGGAAGAGATGGGTAGTTGATGCTCCGTTACTGAGCTACTGAGCGGCAGTTATCTTCTAGGAGTCTGCTACATCTGAGCTACACTTGTACTGCTTATTCCTCCTCGTTTTGAGGACTAGGAGGCACAGGTGTAGCACCTCAAAATAGAAACAGTATTCACAGTTCCTAGCCCCTCTTCACCCAGGAGATGTTCAAAACGAAAATTGTCATTTTAGAATTGGGTGTTTCACCATTTATCAGGACTCGCTGACTATCAATTGCTCCAGGATAGAAACAGTTCGCGCGGAATCCATACGCTGATGTGCATTTAAATCGCATACTTTCAGATTTTGGTAAAAACCATCAATCCCTCTCTCCATCTCCCTGTCACCCAGTCTCCCTGTCAGCATCAACCAGTCAATTAAATGCTTAACAGCTTATTGAGCCTGCTCAGCAGCTACACTCTTTATAAATGAATGAATTCAACCCTTCGTCCCACCAGAGGGAGAGTTTTATCGCTTCTCCAATAGCCTTTCCAGCACCAGTAACAATCGCTACCTTCCCTTCCAACCGTCTAGTCACGAGAAACCTCTGAACGCGAATCCTTCTGTCTTAACTCTTTCGCAATTCCATCTAGCTGCCTCTATCTTCAGTAGGGTTTAATAACCGTAATATTTCGTAATGTTCTATGTCTAATAGTAGGGGTGTAAAACTACTCGTTCATTCACCATGGACATTGGTTGGGGATCGACGAAAACCAGTAGATAACTGGATTAATTTTGTTGAATTTGAAAGCAAGTTAAAAAATTCTTTTGTCCCACCACTAAATTAATACCATCGGAGGATGAACGTTTATGACATTTACCAAAGATAATTCAGAACAAGCTCTAAAATCGTTCCGGAATTTAAACGTTGACGACCAACTCGCTTTACTTTGGTTTATCTATACCAAGATGGGTGATTCCATTACACCAGCAGCTCCTGGACGAGCTGGTATAGATATTGCTGAGTCATTGTTTAATCGCATTAAGGGAATGTCTCATGATGAACAGTTGCAAGTGCAACGTGACTTTCTTTCTAATGCAAACACAGAGCTTTCTCGCGAATACGGTTCTTTGAGTGATAACACCAAGCTGTTGCTTTGGTATCGTTTAGCACAGGGTATGGAGAGTGCGACGATTGTACCCATGCCTCCTAACTACGAACTCGGCAGTGAGGCGAAAAGCTTGCTAGCTGCCGTGGAAGGTATGGAATTTGAACAGCAAATTACCTTCCTGCGTAGTGCTGTAGAACCTACGGGGGCAGAACCCAGATCGGGTGCTGAAATCTAAAGCCTGAGTTGACAACGCATAGCTTATTCTCTGGCAAGCCGATGTGCTTTGTGGGAATTTTCCAGTAACCGCACAGGTCTAGAGAGTGCAGAACAAGTAATTAGGAAGAACGCTCGTCCTAAAACTGATTTAGGACTGCGATGGATAAGAATTCCTCAGGAGTAGGCAATAGGGCTATTCACTCCTGAGGTTTTACCTTAAATGTAAATTAAGCTAAAGTTTTTCAAGTGAGAAATACTTAAAATGAATACTATATAAATCAGAATAAAACACTCAATTAGTTAAAAAATAATGATAAAAACACTGCTTATAGTCTTGCTGCTAGCTTATCTGTTGGTAGCTCAACGGCTCTTTAAAACCTGGCTGAAATTCTTTCGGCGAGATACCACTATGTCGTCAGAAGATAGACGGTTATCGTTGGCAGTCTTGAGTCTTGGTACTATCCTGTGGCCGTTAGTCGTCCCGATCGCTTATCTAAGGCTTCTAGAAGAGAAATTAGAGTATCGGGACGTGAGTCAACGCGATCGCTCCGAGCTAAAAAATAGTAGCTCAACAGAGTGCTGTTCAGAACGAGTGACAGTATCCTGTTGAAATTAGCTAGCCAGCGATCGGTTCTTGGTTAATTGACTCGATGGTTGTTAACTAGGTTTTCCAGTTCGAGCACGACACGCTCTAATTCATCGACTAGAGGTGTTGGCTCGATCGCGTGAAACGCTTCTACTACAGCTCGGTAATACCACAGGGTTCCGGTTTTGCCACCATGAAAGCGCTCCCACACCGCATCTCCCATTAAGCGATAGTCAGTGAGAATCGACCGAGCATTATACAGCTTGTCGGCAGCTGAAACTAAGTGTACCGAGGTGGATGCTTTGGGGAGACGAGCAATATATGCCTCTTTTCGCTGTCGCCACGGAGGCTTAGGTGTGGTGTCGGCATCCGTGCAACCATTGACAATGTCGGTTACGGTATCTCCGAACCGGCGACGAATTTCTGCACGGGTGGCTTCCCCACCTTGGTCTTCGATCGCATCATGGAGCAACGCTGCTATTGCTTCATCTTCATTCGCTCCATACTCTAAGGCAATACTAGCAACACCGATGAGATGAGCAATGTAGGGAACGTCACCTCCCTTGCGGGTTTGGTTGGCGTGGAGTTCGGTGGCAAAGACCAAGGCATCCGTAAATCGCACTGAAAGCTTCATGCAGGCAAATTCCCAACAAATTAAAAAAGGCTGAGTTCTACCAGCTCTGAACAGGGCTGACTATAAGCTAATGGTGTCATAGTCTACCGAGCGATCGTTTCAATTGCGTAATGTAGGATACGGACAGCATGAAACTATCGACGGCTTTGTCTCTTCCTTATATGGGATGACGGCTCGACCGACCACCACGATAGACTGACATTAAAGATAGCTGCTTTGTAAAGTGTGTCTCCTTAAGTTCTAACCATCTGTTCCCATGAGTAACCGCCTCGCCCAGTCCAAAAGCCTTTATCTACGCAAACATGCTGAAAATCCGATAGATTGGTGGCCTTGGTGTGATGAGGCCTTGGACACAGCAAGGGTTAATAACAAGCCGATTTTTCTTTCTATTGGTTATTCCAGTTGTCACTGGTGTACCGTGATGGAGGGAGAGGCATTCTCCGATACCGCGATCGCACAGTGCATGAATGAGAATTTCTTGCCGATCAAGGTAGACCGAGAAGAGCGCCCCGATTTGGACAGTATTTATATGCAGGCGTTGCAGATGATGACGGGTCAAGGTGGCTGGCCGCTCAACATCTTCCTCTCGCCAGATGACTTGGTGCCATTTTACGGAGGTACCTATTTTCCTATAGAACCCCGCTACGGACGCCCCGGATTTTTACAGGTATTACAATCGGTTCGCCGCTTCTACGACCTGGAAAAAGGCAAACTGCAAACGTTCAAAGAAGAGATTCTAGGTCATCTACAGCAGGCCGCAACCCTACAGGCATCCGAGCAACTGAGTGACGATCTTCTCTTACGCGGCATAGAGACGAATACAGGTGTCATTAGTTCTGGCAGCTACGGACCGAGTTTCCCGATGATGCCTTATGCCGAGCTAGCCTTGCGAGGTACGCGATTTGATGTTGACTTAGATTATGACGGTCGCCAAGCTTGTAGTCAGCGAGGACTAGATTTGGCTAAGGGGGGAATTTACGATCATGTGGCTGGTGGCTTTCATCGCTATACGGTAGATGCGACCTGGACGGTGCCTCATTTTGAAAAAATGCTTTACGACAATGGGCAGATTGTCGAGTACCTGGCAAATTTGTGGAGTGCAGGGATTCAGGAGACAGCGTTTAAAAAAGCGATCGCAGGAACGGTTCAATGGCTCAAGCGGGAAATGACGGCACCTCAAGGCTTCTTTTACGCCGCTCAGGATGCCGATAGCTTCAAGGACTCAACAGCACTCGAACCCGAGGAAGGTGCGTTTTACGTTTGGAGTTATAGCGAACTGGAACAACTCCTCACGCCATCCGAGTTATCGCAACTCAAGCAGCAGTTTACGGTGACAGCCGACGGCAACTTTGAAGGGTACAACGTGTTGCAGCGCCGTTACTCCGATGAGTTAACCGAAACGGTAGAACAAGCTTTAGCCAAACTGTTTGAGGTGCGTTACGGGGCAAAACCCGATGCGTTAGCCACCTTCCCCCCAGCTTGCAACAATCAGGAAGCAAAAACAAGTAACTGGCCGGGTCGCATTCCCCCAGTAACCGACACAAAAATGATTGTTGCCTGGAATAGTCTGATGATTTCCGGGCTAGCACGCGCTTCCTGTGTTTTCGGTCAGCCCGACTACTTAGAACTCGCTACTACGGCTGCCGCCTTCATCCTCAATCATCAATGGGTGCAAGGACGATTCCACCGACTGAACTATGACATGCAGCCGTCTGTACTAGCCCAGTCTGAAGATTATGCTCTGTTTATCAAAGCTCTATTAGATTTGCATCAAGCGAGTTTACCAGCACTCAACATTCAGGACTCCCAAGAACCACAAACAACTGACAACCCACAACGAACAACAAACTATTGGTTAGAAAAAGCCCTGAAAGTCCAAGAGGAATTTGATGAGTTCCTCTGGAGTGTAGAACTAGGTGGATACTACAACGCGGCGAGTGACAGCAGTAGTGACTTGTTAGTTCGAGAACGTAGCTATTTCGACAACGCTACCCCATCTGCCAATGGAGTTGCGATCGCAAATTTGGTGCGTCTTACCTTACTCACTGAAGACTTACAGTACCTCGACCAAGCCGAGCAAACCCTGCAAGCGTTCAGCAGCGTGATGAGCAAGTCTCCTCAAGCCTGTCCCAGTTTGTTTACTGCCCTGGATTGGTATCGCAACTGCACCTTAGTTCGCTCAGGTAGTAACTCACTCACATCCCTAATGACCCAATACTTACCCGCTAGCATCTTTCAGTTAGAAGCCAATCTGCCTGATGGTGCTGTAGGTTTAGTCTGCCAAGGACTCACCTGTCTAGAGCCTGCCCCCACTCCAGAACGATTATTGGAGCAAGTGCAGCACGCTCAAACGAGAGCTTGACATACTCCGCCAGTGCCTACGGCTCAGGCGGCACTCGGCTATACCTCGATATGTCCGCCTCGCCACTAATGGGGCTTTCTCGGCGGCTCTTGGTAAACCAATGGGTAGTGGCTAATAGGTGATAGAGCTGTTCACCCTGCATTCATAATTCATCCCTCATCCTTCTCAAGTGATTGTACTGGCTGACTTGGGGGAATTCGCTCAATCGAAATGAGCGATTCAATCACCGACTTCACAATCGGTGCTGCCACCGTTGAACCAAAGGCGTCTCCCTTGGGTTCATCGACTACTGCCAGCACCACGTAGCGAGGTGCGTTGACGGGAAAAATCCCAACGAAGCTAGTGATTTTCGCGTTGGTGTAATAACCACCAGTCGGACTAGCTTTTTGGGACGTACCTGTTTTACCTGCAATCCGGTATCCCGGCACCTGTGCGTTTTTCCCCGTCCCTTCACTCACCACAGTTTCCATCATGTTCAGCACCGTCTGAGTAATGGCGGGTGAAAAAATCTGCCGGGGGGTGGGAAAGTGAGGTTGCCAGTACAATTGGCCTTTGGTGTCATAGAGTCCCTCAACGACATGAGGAGTGACCAATTTACCACCATTGGCGAGCGTCGCGTGCAGTTGAGCGAGTTGAAGGGGGGTTAAGGAGAAGCCTTGACCAAAGGCTGCTGTTGCCGATTCAACAGACGATTCTACGAATCGCCGCCGACTTTTAATTTGTCCTGGTGCTTCAAAGGGCAGATCGATGCCAGCCTTTTGTCCCAATCCCAGCTTTTCGAGCCAGCTATAGAAAACATCTGGCTTCATGCGTTGGATAATCCGCACCATGCCAATATTGCTGGAGTATTGCAGGATTTGAGGGATGCTAATTAGACCATGTCCCCCTTTCGATTCAAAGTCAAAGTTAGAGATCGCCCATTTGCCAATTTGGATCTGACCGGTATCGTTGAACTTACTGGTGGGATCGATCGCACCCGTTTGCAGCGCGATCGCGACATTGAGTGGCTTAAATGTCGAACCTGGCTCGTACAAGTCTGCCAGCGCCCAGTTTTTAAACAGACCCACATCAAACTTGTAGTACTGATTTGGGTTGTAGGTTGGCTCCGTTACCAGTGCTAAGAGGGAACCATCCAACGCATCCATGACAACCACAGTCCCGCGCTCAGCCTTAAACTCTTCAATTTTTTGCTTGAGCGCAAAGCGGGCTGCTCGTTGCACGCGACTATCGAGGGTGAGTTGCAGCCGCAAGTCATCAAAGTGCAGAAATCCTTCGGGTACATGGTCGGGCATCAGCGCCCCATTCCCAGCACGGCTGAGTCGCAGCGTGCGTACAGCCCGTTCGAGTAATTTCTGCTGAGAGTATTCTACGCCCGCCTGACCCCGATGATCGACATCAACATAGCCCACTACATCAGCTGCCAAATCCTGCTGGGGATACAGGCGAGAATACTGTTGAATGAGTTCAATCCCATTCATATTGAGTCGGGCGACGCGATCGGCGACATCTTCGGTGAGCGGACGACCAACCCGAATACCACTGGTTTTGGTATTAAATAGCTCCTCCAATTCAGCGGGTTTCTTTCCCAAAATCGGAGCGAGCAAGGCTGCCATTTCTTGCTTGGAGCGCTTGAACAATTTTGGGTGGACGTATAGCGTATAAGCTGGCTGATCGACGGCTAACACATTGTTGTTGCGATCGACAATGGGTCGTCGGGGAATAAAAGGACGCAGATACACCATCTGTTGCTGCCGCGCCTTTCCCTCCAGCATGGATGCCTCTGATACTTGTAGCCGATACAAGTTCATCAATAACCCGACTGCACCTGCTATCATCAAAACCCAAACGAGCAGTAACCTGAAACGAGGTGTTTGAGAGGGTTTTGCGTTTTTTGGGGTCGGTTTTTCTCGATCGCCCTTCAGTTTTGAGATAGGGTTCTGTCTTAACTCATACTGCATAATTGATTACCGAAACAGTACCCAGTCCGAAAGAGTAGTCTTGAGCGCCGAACGATGACTACTCCGATCGAAAGCTGTGCAAAAGCGCGATCGCTCGTTCTGGCTGGAAGCAACATTAGCTGTTGCTGGAGAGAGGATGAAACAAGACAGCGAGCGACTTGGAGATGCACTGCATGCTAGCCAGCACGGACGACGTTTAACGCTCAAGTGTTAGTAACCCAAAGGTGTCGTGGTTACTGATTTGGGTTCCGACGTCTGCGTCGAGCTGGTATAGACTTGACGCTGAGGTGCCGAGGGCAGAAAAATTGTGCTGGCTTGGCTGGGATTGACCAAACCTGTAGCTGGGTTTTCAGCTTGTTGCGCTAGCTGATCTTTCATCACTTCGTTGGCTGTCGTGAGGTGACGCTCGTTTCGTTGCAGATTTTCTAATTTACGATACTCCTGCGCCCACTGTTGCTGGGTATAAACGGTCCAAGAATACACAATTAAGGTAGCGGCAACCAACAAGAATGTGACAATGTCAGAGCTGCGCTGTACGAAAAGTAGGGACGACAGCCAAGCGGGTGTCACTTGCTGGGGAGCGTTCAGCTTTTCTACCTTTGACCCTGTAGTTCTAGACGGTAGACTAGTGACAGTTGGTGATACAATTGTTCTAGAACGAGTTACCCTGGATTGAGGAATGGGTTGACTAGACCGCCGTCTTTGCGGTTGAACTGAGCGAGGGGCAGCATTCATAAGCATTTTGCAGTGTTTCAAAGAGTACTGAGTGAATAGTTAAGTTTGAGCGCTATTCACTTGAGAATCTCGCCTCATCCTAGCATCCGTTATTGGTTGCAGTAGCTACAGATTTTGGAGTGAAGGGTGGGGATTGGGATGAAGCGGGAGCGATCGCGCTGCTATAAGCAGGTCGCTTAGAGCTTAAGGGTTTAGACTGCCGAACTGGAATTTCAATCAGAAACTCAGTACCTTGACCCAGTTGGGATCGCACCTCTAATCGCCCATTGTGTTGGTTGACTAGGGTTTGATAACTTTCCGTCAGACCTAGCCCTCTGCCTTGACCTACCTCTTTTGTTGTGAAAAAAGGCTCAAAGATTCGGGTTTGCAGTTCTGGCTTGATACCTGGCCCGTTGTCTCGGATCGTAATCTGCACTCGACCTTCATCTTTGTGACTGTTAGGTACCCATTGGGTTTGCAGGGTAATGGTTTTGTTCACCTTAGGCGATCGATTGAGCGCTTCAATCGCGTTGGTCAAGATGCTCAAAAACATTTGATTCATCGTCTTGGGGTAGCACTCTACGGGCGGTAAGTTGTCATAATACCGCTCCAGCGTGATGAAGCCAGTCATCTGGTTGTGCAGAATCAATAGCGTATTTTCCAAAGCTACATTGATATCTATTACTTTCAGGGGAGCAATATTATTTCCAGAAAATTTTTGCAATAACTGGACGATCTCTTGAATCCTCTCTGCACCCGATTCCATAGACTTGAGAATCTTGGGTAAATCTCGCAGAATGAACTCGATGTCGAGTTCCTCTGCTCGTCTTTGGACTTGGGGATGGGGAGTGGGGTATTGAGCTTGGTAGGCTTGCATCAGCTCAATCAGACTCCTCACGTAATTTTCGACGTAAGGAATGTTGCCGTAGATAAAATTAATTGGGTTATTGATTTCGTGGGCAACACCAGCAACCATCCGGCCTAAGCTCGACATCTTTTCGCTTTGAATCAACTGCGCCTGTGCCAGCCGCAACTCCTCGATCG
>DATNPC010000310.1:0-5625 GCA_036703375.1 Allocoleopsis sp. | reverse complement strand
TGTTTGATGTTTTGCATGGGGCAGGGTTTAAAGTTTCTGTGGTTAAGAGCGGTGAACTAGCATTACAAAACTTAGCCTTGATTCAGCCCGATCTAATTTTACTCGATGTGATGATGCCGGGAGTTGATGGGTTTGAAACGTGTCGTCGCCTGAAAGCCAATGCAGCAACCAAAGATACTCCAGTCATTTTTATGACTGTCCTCTCTGACGTAGAAAATAAAGTCAAGGGGTTGAAAATGGGAGCAGTGGACTACATTACCAAGCCGATTCAAGTGGAGGAAGTTATTGCTCGCGTCAACGTTCATTTAGCCCTCAGAAATACACAAATTCAGTTAAAGAATGAAGCAATCGAGCGCCAGCAGAGTGAACTGAAGCTTCAGCAAGCGCTCGCAGAACTTCAAAAACAACGAGCTGAATTGATTCAGAGCGAAAAAATGTCTAGTCTGGGTCAACTGATGGCAGGTGTTGCCCACGAAATTAATAATCCAATCAACTTCATTTCTGCCAATCTTTTTCATGCCAATCAATATATTCAAGACTTACTGAATCTTCTGCAACTTTATCAAAAGTACAATCCTAATCCTGTATCTGAAATCGTCTCTGAGCTAGAGGCAATCGAGCTAGATTTTTTGAGGGAGGATTTGCCTCAATTACTCCACTCCATGCAAGTTGGAGTAGAGTGCATTGAGAAGATTCTGCGTTCGTTGCGAATCTTCTCGCACGCCGATGAGAGCAAGATGAAGTTAGTCGATATTCATCAGGGTCTCGATAGCACTTTGATGATTTTGGGATATCGACTTAAGGCAACCTCAGAGCGTCCTAAAATTGAAGTAATCAGAAAATATGACAACCTACCTTTGGTTGAGTGCTATGGTGGACACCTCAACCAGGTCTTTATGAATATCCTGAGCAATGCGATTGATGAACTGGAGCAAGCCATCAAAACTCAAAAAAACTTCACTCCCTGCATTACCATTCAGACTGAAGTGGTTGAGAGCGATCGCGTTGCAATTCGCATTGCAGATAATGGACTAGGTATCCCTGAAGACATTAAACAACGGATATTTGAAGCTTTCTTTACAACTAAACCGATTGGCATGGGAACGGGTCTGGGACTGGCGATTAGCTACCAGATCGTCACGGAAAAGCATAACGGCTCTATCGAGTGTGTTTCTCAGCTAGGACAGGGGACTGAGTTTTCGATTATCCTCCCCATTCAACGATAAAAAGTAACGATTTATTAATGTTTTAGAAGCTGTATATAACAGAAATAAGATTCTCATGCCAGGAAGAGATTCGTGACTGGAAGATAACAGAGGGATTAGAATTTAATTAAAGAGAAAAGCAGGCAGAGCGATCGCTTAGAGGCTGCAAGGAGTGAGTATTATGGCAGACACAAATCCTTCTCATGCAGTCAATCCTTTATCCGCTCAATCGGAAGCCAAAACTAAAGAGGTTTTGTTGGCCGATCTGGTAGGAACAGAAAATGCTGACCCGATTTTTGAAGGATTGATCGACGATGACACTGGAATCGGACGCATCCCAGGACGGTTGAGAACTCCGTCGAACGTTGGTATTGGCGTGACGGGTGGCGATTTGGATGATGACTGGTATCAGGCAGAGGTAGTGGGAGAAGAAGCCGTTGGGGGACAAAACCCCACTCCTGACCAAAATGTGACGGAAGATCTGCTTCATTCGATGGGGATTACCTCAACTGATGGTCGTCCCGTACCAAGTCTGGAAAATTTCAGGCAACGCGATCGCCAACGCTGGGAACTCGATCCTGAGTCTTCTGAAGATTATCAGGAGCATTGCCAGTAAGCTAGGCCGCATCATGGATTAAAACAGTGACCAGTGAACAGTGAACAGTGACCAGGTTTCACACTCCGGATGCGAGACCCCGCGTGAAACCTACCATGCAACGATTGGGGGTCTCCTTCCTCCCACTCTCATACTGGCCACTGGCCACTGCTCACTGCTCACTGCTCACTGTAAAAGATGAGTTTTGAGTTAAAAGATACTTGAAATCACAATTCATAACTAGAGCGAAGCGGTAAAAATCTGGGGGGACGTGATGGAACAAAAACTCGTTCACCTAATTTCTCAAGAAGCGATCGCCGCAACGGTGAGCCGACTCGCCCAAGAGTTGGATAGAGATTACGCAAATCGCTCTCTGCTCTTAGTGGGGATACTCAAAGGCAGCTTTATCTTTCTGGCTGACCTAGTCAGAACTATGAAGACGCCCCTCTCCAACATCGAATTCATGCGCCTCTCCAGCTACGGTCACTCGACAGTCAGTTCGGGGCAAGCTGTTGTGCTACTTGGACTACCGGAAGACGCCGTCAAAGGGCAAAATATCGTCGTGGTAGAAGACATTGTGGATACAGGCATTACGATCGCAGCCGTACTCGATTATCTGCGAAACTACCAGCCTGCTTCTCTTAAACTCTGTGCGCTGCTGGATAAACCCGCTCGCAGACAGGTACCCGTCACGATCGATTATCTAGGGCTGACAGTACCCGATCGCTTTATTGTCGGGTACGGGATTGACTTTAACCAAAAGTATCGGCAATTGCCCGCTATTTATACATTAGAGGAATAGCATGGAGGTGAAAAACGCGATCGCGGTGGCGTGCGGAGGTGGGCTATGGCAAACTTTAACCTTTCAGGAAACATCGTAGACATTTTCCACAAAACCGTGTTTCCAGGAACAGTGTGCGTTGAGGAAGGGCGCATTTGTTCTATTTTGCACGAAGCAGGACACACCTACGATCGCTATATCCTTCCAGGCTTTGTCGATGCCCACGTCCATATCGAAAGCTCCATGCTCGTGCCATCTGAATTTGCTCGCTTAGCGACCGTACATGGCACAGTTGCCGCCGTTTGCGACCCTCACGAGATTGCGAACATCCTGGGGCTGCCCGGTATCCGCTTCATGCTCGCCAATGCAGCCCAAACCCCCTTTGAGATCGCGTTCGGTGTGCCGTCCTGCGTGCCAGCTACGCGCTTCGAGACAGCGGGTGCGGAACTTTCAGCGAAGGAAATTCGCGAACTCTTCGAGCAAGATGGTTTATCGTACCTCAGCGAAGTGATGAACGTTCCGGGCGTTCTAGCAAGGGAACCCGAGGTGATGGAAAAAATTCAAGTGGCGCACGAGTTGGGATGTCCTGTCGATGGACATGCACCAGGACTTTACGGCGAGGACGCTCACCGCTACGCGACGGCTGGGATTTCCACCGACCACGAATGCTTCACCTTACAGGAGGCGCTAGATAAGCTGGCTGCCGGAATGAAGATTCTAATTCGCGAGGGTTCGGCCGCGAAAAATTACAATGCCCTGCATCCCCTGATTGATTCTCACCCGCATCAGTGCATGTTCTGTAGCGATGACAAACATCCTAACGATTTAGCGATCGGGCATATTAATAATTTGGTTCGGCGTTCAGTAGCACTGGGATATGACGTGATGAACGTGCTGCAAATTGCCTGTATCAATCCTGTCCTTCACTATGGGTTGAATGTCGGCTTGCTGCGCCTCGGCGATCTTGCGGATTTGATTGTCGTCAATAATCTCCAGGAATTTGACGTGCAGCGCACCTATTGCAACGGCATCTTGGTCGCGCAGGACGGGCAAGCGCTGCTGTCGTCAGTACCTGTAGAACCTGTCAATTGCTTTGCTACGTCAGAAAAGAAGGTGGCAGACTTCCGCTTACCTGCCTGTGGCTCAACTGTGAGGCTGATTGCAGCGATTGACGGTCAGTTGATGACTGTAGAACGGCACGTCCCTGCATCAATCGAGGATAATGCGATCGCATCTGATGTTGAGCGTGACATCCTAAAGATTGCTGTAGTCAACCGCTATGCGAATACTCCACCTGCCGTCGCGCTGATCGAAAATTTCGGCCTCAAGCGTGGAGCTATTGCTTCGAGCGTGGCTCACGATTCCCACAATATTGTGAGCGTCGGCACAACCGATGAAGAAATCTGTAATGCCGTGAATGCCGTGATTCGGGCCAAAGGCGGAATAGCTGTAGCCGAGCAAGACTCTATCAAGGTTCTCAATCTACCTGTTGCTGGTTTAATGAGTGCAGAAGATGGCTACTTGGTAGCACAACAATACTCTCATTTAGATGCTGATGCCAAGCAGCTTGGCTCGGCGCTCTCTGCTCCGTTTATGACGCTTTCGTTCATGGCACTCCTAGTCATTCCTGACTTGAAGCTCAGCGATAAGGGGTTATTCAGTGGCAAGGAGTTTCAGTTTGTGCCGTTGTGGGTTAGTTAGACGGAAGCAAAAAGGTCTCGTATATTTTTTTTAAATAAAGAGCAACTAGTGATACCAAATTAGTTTTAGGAGGACAATAGAGATATAGCAAAAGTTGCAAATGGAGGGAGAAAATTATGCCAGCTTCTCCATTGCCTGATGACATTACTTATCTAGTTGTAAAAATTGGTGTCTTTATACTGGTGCTGTTGGTGTGGTGGGTATCCACTGCTTCCCCAGTCGCGAAGGGGTAAAACTAGAGTTTCTTTAGCTTTTGAGGATTGACTCTCTATTTATCCCTGAATAATGTAAACCTCCCATAGGAGGCGAGGCTATGGTTACCCGAAGCGATCGCTCAATGCGTTGGGTGATTTGTGCTGGTTTAGTCATCGGTACGCTAATCGGTCAAGATAACCCAATCCAATTGTTGCAACCTGTGAATGCCGCAACTCCAGCGGCAAATGCCATTGCAACTTTAGCCAATGGGAACTACCAGTTTTGCAGCCAACCCGACCCAAAGGACTGGCGAGATGGGGCAGGGGTTTGTTTAACCTTTACTAAAGTCGATCGCCGCATTGATGGATATTATGGATATCCCAATTCAGATAACTTTATCTGCGTTAGGGGTAAAGTGGATGGAAATGCGATCGCAGGTCAAGCCCTCGCTATCTCATGGTCGGGTCAGGAGTGGTCTAATGCACCCAAATCTGAATTTAGATGGGATACGGAGGGTCACTTAAAACTCAGTCAGGGCAACATTATTCGTACCTCTAGCAGTGAAGAGGGGCGTCTGGATTGGATTTTGTTCCGCACTGCCTCATTGGATGCTAACGGGTTTTATCGCTATAGTTCTCCTCGCATGAAAGTGGCATCTGAGCTATGTGACTGGAAGTAGCGATTAGAATGTACCTGAGTAAATCGAGCAAGAGCGACAAACGTCTGGTGGTTCATCGGACGCTAAGCGATCGCGAAATGACTCGAAGGGTTCACTATTCCAAGTCTCGTCAACTCCCCGATCGATGATGTTACCAAAGTTGATGCGATCGGGCGTTGAAACCATGCAACACGGCATCGCA
Organism: Allocoleopsis sp.; assembly: GCA_036703375.1. Lineage (GTDB taxonomy): Bacteria > Cyanobacteriota > Cyanobacteriia > Cyanobacteriales > Coleofasciculaceae > DATNPC01. Next base: position 288 of record DATNPC010000310.1, on the reverse strand, counting down.
TAGCCTTGATAACTGATGTAAGCACCACTCCAAGGCCAGTCACAGCGTTTTTGACCGGGTGTACCGGGTGGATGAATTCGAGGTCGAGTGCGAGGTAGGCGCAAGTTTACACCCAATTCTTGCGCGATAGTTTGTGCTGCGCTGAAGTAATGTTCAACACGTTCGAGGTCTTCTTCCAATAGCGTTTCAGATTGCACGAAATCTCGCATCGGTCGGTAATGGGCTGGTAAACTCGACTCCCCAAAGTCATGGCACAGGTGTTGCACAAACATCTGTTCTACCGACCAT
>DATNPC010000309.1:0-5509 GCA_036703375.1 Allocoleopsis sp. | reverse complement strand
CGCCGCCGATGATCAAAATAGCGCTTTTCGTCGATTGAGGCATTCTAGTTCCGTGGGATTGAGATTCTAACTGCAGCATACTGTCGATTTTGGGCATCAGATGAGTTAAGTAAACTTGGTTTAATACCTGTCGGTTGGGATGCCACTTTATACCGATTTTGACTTGAACTCAACTCTTAACGTCGGCTGTGGCTGACAAAAACGCTACAGCAATTTGAGCCGTCGATCTTGCCAGTGACACGAACCGACAACCTCCGCTTGAATCGCTGTAGACACTCTAGGCTCTTTGCAGGCAATGGATAAAGTCTTCGAGCTACTATCAGAAACGCTAGCCTGCTCCAGCGATCGTTTCCGTTGCCAATGCTACTCTCTATGCATAATGCCAGATTATTCGGATAATTTTTTATAATATCTTTCACTTGCTTAATTTGGCTGCCGGTCTATTGCTTTAAACTCCGACACTCTAAGGTCTCCTGTGCGGTTTGACATTGTTACTCTGTTTCCAGATTTTTTTACCTCCCCCTTAAGTTCGGGCCTGTTAGGCAAGGCACTGGGCAAGCAAATTGCCAAAGTGCATTTGGTCAATCCCCGCGACTTTGCGACTGACAAACACCGACGAGTCGATGACGAACCCTACGGTGGGGGCGTGGGGATGCTGATGAAACCCGAGCCGATTTTCGCGGCCGTGGAGTCATTGCCGATTTTACCGCGACGCGATGTCATCCTGATGACGCCTCAAGGGCAGCCCCTGAATCAACCCTTGTTGCGAGAATTAGCCACAGGCTACGACCAATTGATCGTGATTTGTGGACACTACGAAGGTGTGGATGAACGGGTGTTGAACTTGGTGACGCGTGAAGTCTCGTTAGGCGACTTTATCTTAACCGGCGGTGAAATTCCTGCGCTGACGCTGATTAATGGTGTAGTGCGGTTGCTGCCTGGAACAGTGGGGAAAGAGGAGTCCCTAAAAGCAGAAAGTTTTGAAGCTGGGTTGCTCGATTATCCTCAATATACTCGACCTTCTGACTTTCGGGGTATGAAGGTTCCTAACGTTTTGTTATCCGGAAATCACGCAGAAATTGCTCGTTGGAGAAAAGAACAGCAGATTAAAAGAACACGCGATCGCCGTCCTGATTTATACACCGATTGGGTGAAGTCCTCTGAATTTCAGGATGACTAGAATGGCTGTAGTTGGTAATGAGCATCATTATGTTTATTCGCCTAACTCGACACGCTCGATGCTCACTATCTAACAGGAAGCAGTCTAGGAGACCCATCAGGTCATATCCAAAATGCTAGGAAAAATCAAATTTAAATTTATCTTCGTCACAGCCCTTGCTTTAGCGTTAGTGAATAGTGTCGAGTTACAAGCGTCAAATAGCAATTGGGGAAGTTGGCTCAATCTTAGCAACGAAGCCTTCGCGAGAAGTAGTGGCGGACGCGGTGGTGGCGGCTCATTTAGACGCCCATCGGATAGCAGACCGTCGAATAGTAACAGAAACTCTCCCAGGCGTTATGACCAACCAGACTCCTACCGCCGCGATCCCAGCTATGGAGGTCGCGATGTAATTATCGTTCCAGGGGGAGGCGGTTACTATGGCGGTGGCTATCACTCAGGCTTTAGTATTTTTCCCATGCTTCTCATCCTGGGCTTATTTGGGATAATTGCTCTACTGGTTATCTCCCATTGGCTGCGCTCTGCCCGAAATGATAGCAATGCCAGCGGTTTGTTCGATGGAGGTGCTAGTGGGAATAATGAGCTAGAAAATAACATCGTCACGGTCAGCAAATTGCAGATTGCGCTAACCGCTCAAACAACTAAAGCTCTGCAATCCCAACTCTCCGAACTGACGCTTAAAGTTAATACGGATACTCCGGAAGGATTGTTGGAACTTTTGCAAGAATCAGCCTTAATATTGCTACGAAATACTGAAAACTGGAGCCACGTCTTGGCAAGTTCGCAAAGCGTCAAGATTGATGAAGCGGAAGCGATGTTTAATCAACTATCGCTACAAGAGCGCAGCAAATTTAGTGCTGAAACTCTGACGAATGTTAAAGGGAAAGTCAGCCAAAAAGACGCCGTTATTCCTGGTTTAGAAGAAGACCCATCCGCTTACATTGTAGTGACGCTGCTCGTCGGTACTGCTGATGATAAACCACTCTTTCAGGACGTGCGATCGAGCGATACGCTGAAGGAGGCGTTACAAAGAGTGGCATCCGTACCGCCTGAGTATCTCCTAGCCTTTGAGCTACTTTGGAGTCCTCAGGTAGAGGAAGATAGCCTGACCTATGATGAGTTATTAACCGAGTACACGGATATGGTGCAAATCGCTTGACACTATGATGGTTACGCGGGCCAATCGAATTTGAAACAAAATCGAGAAAGCTGCATAAAAAAGCAGAACTATACGTAAGTACTAATTGAAGGGGTTCGACCTCAAAACACAACAGAAAACTTCCGGATTATTGGAAGGTCGTTCTGTAATATAGTTCCACTTACGGCGTCGAGAGTCGATATGAACAAGCCAATTCTAAGTGCAGCGATCGCATTACCGCTAGTAATTGCCAGTGCAGCGTCTAGTTTTGCTAATGAAGCTGTGAGAATAGCTCAAGTGACCAAGACTTCAGTCACCACCGATGCTTTCCAGCCAACACTCACTACACCCAATGCTCCTAACTTGCAGATCGATCTAGATCGGCAACAACTCGGTCCCTCATCGGGTGATACGAGAGAACGACCTAAACCTCATGGTCCTGGCGGCTCCGAGGCACTGCAAACTTCTAGCCAAGCAATACCCTCATTCGGTGATACGCGGGAGCGACCCAAACCCAAGGGACCTGGCGGTTCCGATCCAGCCATACAAATTGTTCCCGGACAGCAGCAACTTCGGTAAACCTTAGACGGCATTGAGTCGCTCAAACCCCAAGGCGCTAACGGTAGATAGCTTTGCACCGCTCAACCCGAACAAAGTTGTCGCTCGTCTCGATCCACCTTGGGGTTGGTTTTTAGATAATCGTGCAACCAATCGCAGGCACGAGTCATGAGAAAACTGAGGCTGAGGGTTTGTACCTGGGCGCGATCGAAACTCCAAAGCCTAGCAGTACCATCTAAACTGCCGGAAATAATAGTCTTGCCGTCGGGGCTGAAACGGACACTCATTACCGCAGCACCGTGCTCTGGCAGCGTTTTCAGTAAGGTGCCATTGAGGTGCCAGAGCTTCACGGTTTTATCTTCGCTAGCGGAAGCGATCGCTTGACCGTCGGGCGCAAAGCTACTGCTATAAACCTCAGCCTGATGTCCGTGGAGAGTACGGAGCAAGCGACCATCACTCACGCTCCAGAGTTTGAGGGTTTTATCCGCACTGGTCGAAGCCATCAGTTTGCCGTCGGGACTGAAGCTCACGCTGTATACCCAATCATTATGCGCTTGGAAACTTCTGAGCAACGTTCCGGTACGACTATTCCAGAGCTTAATAGTTCGATCGGCGCTAGCTGAGGCTAAGGTTCGACCATCGGGGCTGAAACTTACGCCATAAACTTCGTCGCTATGCCCTTTGAGGGTATGAATTAAACTGCCATTACTACTCCTCCACAGTTTAATCGTGTGGTCTCTACTAGCCGTCGCCATGGTTTTGCCATCGGGGCTAAAACTCACGCTATTGACTTCATCGCTATGTCCTTGGAGAGTGTAGAGCAACGTTCCATCACTCACCTTCCAGACTTTTACGGTTTTATCAGCACTCGCTGAGGCTAGGATGTTGCCTTGTGGAGCGAAGCTAATGCTGTAGATGGCTTTGCTATGGGCCGATATAGTTCTGAGTACAGTTCCATCCCTGCGTCTCCAAAGAGCGATCGTTCCGTCCGCCGTTGCGGAGGCTACGATATCTCCTTGAGGACTGAAGCTCGCGCTATAAATTCCACCGCCATCGCCGAGAATTTCGAGCAGAGAGCTGTCCCGACGCTGCCAAAGTTTGATAGTGTTATCCAAACTAGCTGAGGCAATCGTTCGACCATCGGGACTAAAACTGATGCTATAGACTCCTTTACTATGTCCTTTGAAGGTTTCTAGTTCTATCCCCTGACGATTCCAAAGTTTGATCGTGTTGTCTCGACTGGTTGAAGCGATCGTCTTGCTATCCGGGCTAAAGCGTACACCCCATACAGAATCAGTATGCCCTGTCAAGGTTTCGAGCAGGCGACCATCGCTACTTCTCCACAATTTGATGGTTTTATCTGCACTCGCCGAAGCGATGAGCGTGCCGTCGGGGCTAAACGCTACACTGTTGACCCAATTGGTATGACCTGAAAGGGTTTTTAACAAGCGACCATCGCTCACTCTCCACAGTTTGATAGTTTTATCCTCACTGGCAGAGGCGAGAGTCTGACCATCGGGGCTGAAGCTGATGCTAATCGCGCCAGCGCTATGCCCAATTAGGGTTCTCAGCAAGCGACTATCGCTCACTCTCCACAGTTTGATAGTCTTGTCAGCGCTGGCAGAGGCGATAGTTTGACCATCGGGGCTGAAGCTAACGCTCGTGACGGCTTGGCTGTGTCCTTGCAGGGTTGCGATCGGGTGTCCGTCGCTTACTCTCCACAGTTTGATGGTCTTGTCAACGCTGGCAGAGGCGATAGTCTTGCCATCCGGAGCGAAGCTAATGCCATAGACGGCATCCTGGTGTCCGAGTAAGGTTCTTCGCAGCAGACCATCACGACTCCAAAGTTTGACGGTTTTGTCAACACTGGCTGACGCAATGGTTTTGCCATCAGGGCTGAAACTGATAGCGATCGCGCCAGCTTGATGGCCCTCTAATCGATTACGCTCTTGCATCCCAGAGATTGCCTGTTGTAGCGTACTGACGGTTGCTAACTGAACCTCTGTCGGTACTGCGATCGTACTCTTTAACTGTTTTCCGGCTTTGACACTGGCAATGAGTGCTTCCAACTGCTGATTCGATAAAAGATTCGCTTTGGACGAGGAGTTCAAGGCGTCAATTTCCCCAATCTGAGCTAGCTGCGATTGCCAGTACGCTAACCCTCCAAAACTTAAAGCCATCAGTCCTAAAACGCTCAGGGCAACGACAGCCCGTTGCGCTTGTCTGAGTCTCTTTTTTGCCTCAAATTGTTGTCGTTGTCGTTCTTCCAAACAAGCGGCGACGAACCGTTGCACATCGTCAGAGAGTTCGTCGGTGTACTTGATGTAAATATCTTCGGCTTCGGCTAACCGCACACCGTGCAACAAAAAATCAGAGAGTTCGCCGCTATGCTTCCATAGCATGGCAGCTTGTTCGATTTGGCGTTGCGATCGCAATCGTGCGCGATTTTCCTCTAACCACCACCGTAACGTAGACCAATGACGAATCAGCACCTCATGAGCCACCTCTACCGTGACATGTTGCTTCATCAGTTCCAGCGACAGTTCTTCGGGTTCAGGTGATGCTGCTGCGGTGCCTCGACTGCTGCCAGCTACCTCCTCATCTTCTTCTAAATTCATCACCACCAACTTAGCGGC
>DATNPC010000308.1:0-7186 GCA_036703375.1 Allocoleopsis sp. | reverse complement strand
CGTGCGTGGGACTGCTGCCTTTGATATCCAAGAACTGGCCGATCTCAGCGCTCTATGTCTTCATCTATCTGCGAGTCTGGCTAGCCTCAAGGCGCGAACGATCAAAGTCAAATCTCCCCTAGAGCGTTGTCTAACACCGCGTGAAGTTGAAATTGCTGAACTAGTGGCGCAGGGACTCACGAATGCTGAAATTGGTGCAGCACTTTGGATTACCGAAAATTCAGTCAAGCAAGCTCTCAAACGGATGTTTCGCAAGCTGAAGGTTACCTCTCGTGCCGAGATGGTAGCACGGCTGTCTGACGTACTGGTTTGAGTTGACGTATTCCCCTGGCTTCTCGCCAGGGGTTCTCCGCTTCTACGACGCTTCGATTAGGGGAAACAAAGCGAGTCACCTTAGCCTATTGTTGACACTCCCCCCACTTCTAGTGGGGAGATTCTTTCGTCACGGGAAGCGCAACCGCTTTACCCTCAGAAAGCATCGTAAAGCTCAGCTTACATCCGACAAAAGAGCTGTAATCTGATTACTTGAAAATAATTACTTGAAAACCGCTACAATTTTTTCTGAGTGAATAATTTTTAGTTGTTAGCGTCTGTAAGTGCTAGCTCTACCTATCCGCATTTATGCTTGCTCGTTTGCTTACATATCTTTACCTAGATTGGATGAGTCGTGAATCACTACTTCTCAAATCGTTAAATTCAGTAACATTCTGATACTGTTTGTAGCTAACCCAAGTAGTATTAATCAGGATTTAAAGTTCTGTCAGCTATCTTAGGTATTAAAGAAGAGAGGTAAGTGTGTCAGCTGTCTTCCAACTCAGTCAGGTTCCACAAGTAATTGAGAAAGTTAGCCCGATTTATAACACTGTTGACGAAAGCACTGAAAATTACTTAAATCATCCAACATTAGGTTTGCTCTACAGTGTGTGTTGGATTGAAGACAATGTTGAATTATTTACAACCCTTTATGCCAAGAGCCTCTTCTTTTTAGTGAGTAGCTATCCTACTCACCTCAAGTTTGAATTACTGAGTCAGCAAGAGGCATGTTTAATCGTCGATCGCCATCTGTATAACCTTCTGTGCCTGGAACAATCTCAGGAGTACGAGAAAGTGAAAGGGATGTATCAGCAGCTATTTGTTTAGCTGCACGCACAACGTTCAGGAGAATGGATGAGTGTGGAAGAGTTGGCATGAGCCAGAGCCAGCTACTTCCCAATACAGAAGCGACTGAAAATGCGATCGAGGACGGATTCAGTAACCTCTTCACCTGTAATTTCTCCTAATCTCTGAATTGCTCCTCGCAGGTCAATTGACCAAAAATCCAAGGGTAATTGCTGAGCAATGGTTTCTTGTACTTGCAGAAGGGAGATTTTGGCTTGAGTGAGTGCAGCAGCTTGTCGTTGGTTAATCGCCAAATCTAAATTAGCCGCTGTTAGGTTACTCGTATGAACTGCTTCAAGAATCGCGTTTTCTAAGTCTTCAATCCCTTGGCTTTGGGCAGCGGCTGTGAAGATTTGGGATTTTGGATTGCCCAGTTGAGGAGCTGTGAGTGTATGTTGGATTTGGGATAGCAGCGTTTTCCGTTGAGCCTCTGTGACTAAGTCAGTTTTATTCATGACTAGAATGACAGGGCGATGTTGTACCTGCTCGTAAATTTCCCGATCGCCTTCAGTCCAACCTACTGAGGCATCAATGGCAAGCAATACCAAATCCGCTTGTTGCGCTGCACGACGCGATCGCTCTACGCCAATTTGCTCAACTTGATCCGTGGTTTCCCGAATTCCGGCTGTATCCAGGACTTGTATGGGGATGCCACCAACCACTAACTGAGATTCGACGACATCGCGAGTCGTACCGGGTAGGGGAGTAACAATGGCGCGATCGCTTCGACTCCAAGCATTCAACAAGCTCGATTTCCCAACATTGGGACGCCCCACAATCGCCACCTTTAATCCACTGCGGAGGAGTTCTCCGCGATCGGCGGTTTGTAAAATCTGGGTAACTTCTGCCAATACCTGCTCGATTTGGGCAGCAACGGCAACTTCATCTAAGGGGGGTAAATCTTCCTCAAAATCGATCCGAGCTTCAATCTCGGCCAAGATATCCAAACAAGTCGCTCGCAGTTGACGAATCGGTACGGCTAACTTACCTTGCAACCCAGCAAGGGCAGTTTGTGCCGCCGCCGGTGAGCGAGAACCCACTAAGTCGGCAATGCTTTCTGCCTGGGTTAAATCCAGACGCCCGTTCAAAAACGCCCGTAGGGTAAACTCTCCCGGCTGTGCTAACTTCGCTCCCTGCTCGATGCACAACTGCAACACTTGTTGCACGGGCATAATCCCGCCATGGCAATGAAATTCGACGACATCTTCGCGAGTATAGGAGCGTGGCGATCGCATAATTAGCAATAGCGCTTCGTCCACTACTTGTTGGGTTTGAGGATGACGCACGTAGCCGTAGAGAATGCGGTGCGAGTCCCAAGCCTGACGCCCTGGTGCGTGGAATAGGGTACGAGCGATCGCGATCGCATCTTTGCCTGACATCCGCACAATACCTACGCTACCCTGTTGGGGGACAACTGCTGTTGCGATCGCGGCAATCGTTTCGCCTTGTACAATCCTTTGAGACATCTCGCTCTTTATACCCTTACTTATCCCAGCCTATCAAGAGAGTGAGTAAGAATGAGTGAATGACTAATTGTAAGAAGGCTATCTCGTAAAGTGAGTTCTAAACATTTTTTACTAAGCTTGGGATGTACCATTCCCTTCTGTCTCTTCTCCATTCCAGCCCAAGCCGAGCAAGTGGTACTTCAGGTTTATCCCTCTTCTGACGCCCCTGATTCGGGTTGCCCAAAACAGGTGAGTGTCACCGAGGAGAGTAAACCTCACGAAGGGGGTTTCACCGTGAATGGACGAGCAGAGTTAAACTCGTTGGCTGGTTCTTTTGCAATGGCCACTAGGGATGCTTTCAGCGTGACTTGGGTGGCAAAGCTTAAACCGCAATATAGTCGCTGTAAGGCAACTGCTGGAATGAGTGACAATCCCTCTCATTTGCGGATGAGATTGATTGATGGCAGGGTTTTTCTGATTTTAGATATGACGGGACTAAGAGATGCTAATGGATTTACCCCAAGCATTCTCTCTCAATCTGTTAGAAACGGAAATCCTGTTTGGCAGTGGGGTGGTACAGACTGACACATTTTCATTTAAAAACGATTGCTGGATACAGAGTCTGACGAGTAAATTGTCATGAAATTTACTCTCTTGAGAAAATTAAGTCATCAAATTTTCTGCATTACACTGGGTGTTAAGTGAGGTCGTTCTTGTTGTATAACTAATTGACCTACTTGTATTGAGCTTTGGGCTTTTTCGTCTACCCAAGGTATATCGTTTCTAATTCTTCGTTAACTCTGGGAGAGAGTATGCAATTCGAGAACAGCATCTATGAAGTCGCTATTATTGGAGGTGGTATTTCAGGCACAGCCCTACTCTATACCTTAAGTAATTATACCAACATCAATCGCATTGCCTTAATTGAAAAAAATCCTGAAGTCGCTTTAGGCAATTCTCATAAAACCAGCAATAGTCAAACACTCCATTTTGGCGATATAGAAACTAACTATACGTTGGAAAAAGCCCAAAAAGTTAAGAGGGCTGCTAGCCTCGTTAAAAACTATATCTTGAGGAACGATCCTAAACAAGAGATTTACAGTAAATATAGCAAAATGGTTCTGGCGATCGGTCAAGACCAAACCGAAGAACTGCGCGACAGACACCAAGAATTTAGAGAGCTATTTCCAAATTTGAACCTGATTGACAAAGAGAAAATAGCAGAACTAGAACCCAATGTAGTCAAGCATAGAGCGACCGAAGAAGAGATTCTAGCTCTATTTAGTGAAGAGGGTTACACAATAGATTTTCAAAAATTAGCGCAATCGTTTCTAAAAAAGTCAACTGGCACCGATCGCAAAACTATCGACCTAATGATGGATACAACAGTGAAGAGTATCCAAAGAACAGGGGAACTCTACCAAATTCAGACGGATAAAGCAACGATAGTCGCTAAAGTCGTTGTGATTACAGCGGCAGCTTATAGCTTACTGTTTGCCAAATCCCTCGGTTATGGGAAAGATTATGCCCTGTTGAACGTTGCTGGAAATTTTTACCTGGCTCCCGGTGTTTTAAACGGTAAAGTCTACACGGTGCAGCTCAAAAAAATCCCGTTTGCGGCGATTCATGGAGATTCGGAAGTTCACGATTCAAGTAAGACTCGATTTGGGCCGACGGCTAAAGTGACGTTCTTATTGGAGCAGCGTAAATACTCTACATTCTTCAAGTATTTGCAAACGGCTGGACTGAGTATTAATGCTTTCATGAGCTTTTTTAATATCCTTTCCGATCCAGCAATATTGAAATATATCCTGATGAATTACATTTATGATATTCCCTTCATTGGCAAGAGACTCTTCTTAAAAGAAGTGCAAAAAATTGTGCCTTCAATTCAATTAAGCGATTTACAGCTAGCCAAAGGTTACGGAGGAATCCGACCTCAAATTGTGAATCTGAAGACAAAGCGCCTTGAGATGGGAGAAGCCAAAATTGTCGGAGAGAATATTTTGTTTAATATAACGCCCTCTCCTGGAGCTTCAACCTGCTTGCAAAATGCTGAATACGATACAGAAAAAATTCTAACGTTTCTGGGTGAAGGCTATGCATTTGATCAGCATCGCTTCTTGCAAGATTTAGGAGACGAGCAGGCGGTAGCTCAAATCAGTTAGAATTGACACCTTGCACCTTTATCAATAATCGTAATGCGGGCATTCCCGACTCAAACTTGAAAACATGATTCTCTCCTTAGTCGGCAATGGTCACGCTACATACGCAAGATTGTTGAAAGTGGTGCAAAACAAAATATGAGTGAAAGTCGGTAAAGTTTGCGATCGCTTAAATGGCGTAGTGTTCCAAGAAAAGCGATCGCGAAAAATCTGTTGCTTTGAATAAATGCTTATAAGGCAGTCATTACCTTCAGCAACTCTGCTGACAAGTCTATATTAGATCTATCCACTTTTTTAAACAAAACACCCGCTAAGAAGTAGATATTTGGAGAATAAAACGCTTTGCGCTTTTGCCGCAGATTGGTAATAGTATCTCTGACTTTAGGTTCGCAACTGTAGTAACCAAATCTGAGGGGTGAAACTAGGAAATCAACAACTTGGTAGTTTTGAGCGATTGCATAATCAATGGTTTCTACAGGATTGGAATAAGCCGAAATCATCAGCAAAACATTTTCACAACCAACAGATAAAAGTCGCTTAGTAATCGTTGCTCCATCCATACCACCGTGTAGAGAGGGCATATATAGGTCATCATCGGGAGCAGGCAGATAAGGCGGATTCGCAATCAAATAACTCGCCTTAGCTGATGAATGCTTGAAAAAACACTTGTTGTGAATACTGTATTGTTTTTTGAGGTGATATTGCTCTATCCTAGACCAAGCCAGTTCGCAAGCAGCCGGATTCAACTCATAACCATGAATCGATCCATCAAATTTGGATTTCAACAAACAGTTAATTACTGGGCTGCCATCTCCAGCACCAAATTCGATGACAGAATCCCCAGAGGTGCAGTGTTTCAGCACCATTTTCTCCAAGCATTGGGAATAAAACTGAGATTCTTCCGGGCAGAAGAACACTTCATTGGGTGAATAGGAATTAATGGCTGTAGTTGTGGTTGATGCTAAAACTGCTTCTTTCATAGTCGGAATCTCATTTTTTGAAGTGGAAATGTAGAGGTGTAGGCAGTACACCCCTAGTGAAAACTCAAAAGCTAGCTGAATTAAAAGGATTACTCTGTCTGTTTGACTGCCCGGATAACCGCTGCACCGGCGCGATCGCCCATTGATTTCTCTTGGTCGTAACCCAGTACTAGTTCCCAAGCATCCTCAGGGTATCTATCCACTAGGGGTAAGGCTACGTCATCCAACATCCAGCGGCCGTGTCGTTCATCTTCCCGGATGTGTAGTTCCCAGTAACCCATCGCCGTGTCGGAAAGCCCTAATCGCTCTGCGGCTTTCATATAGTCTGTATAAATCGAAGGCCCGGCGATTTCAAAGTAGGTGAGTCCGCCGTTGTAGCGGAGAAAATGACGCTTGCATTCCGTGAGTAAGAAATTATGGTTGATGCAGGCTAAAACTTCCCAAGGAACGATATCGAAGTATGCCTCTGGTTCGGTCTTGAGTCCCAGTTCTGCCATCATTTGAGCAAAAAAGGTGGAGTGTTTGCGACTCAATCGACCGTTCCCGTATTCTTCGAGTAGTACGCGAATGAGAGTGGCTTGAACTTCATTGCTGGCACCACCGAGAATCCGCGACATTCGGCTGGCTTCCACCAGTCCATCCAAAGACGCGATCGCTAATAGATGTCGGTACCCCTCTACGGTCATTTCCTGCCGCAGATAACGCTTATTCTCCGCCAACGGTGGATTGAGGTCAGCTTCAGCCCGCTCGATGAGTGCCTGTTTCGCATCCAGTTGTCGCAATTGCTCGACATCAATCTGCGCCAGTTCCCATGCTTGCCAAACCTCTTCAATGCGATCGCGCACCCGCTGCAAATAATACGATCGCTCATTTTTGTAGTGGCGCAAATCGTCGTACCAGAACAAGTTGAGCCGATTAATCCGGTAAAGAATACGCTGCAAAAATAAATGCGCTGCCTCTACTTTCTCGGCTGCGATATTCTCTGTGTAAGCTGTCGTCAACGCCGTCGCGATCGCTGTTTCAATATCGCTCACCAGCTCAGGTCTAGCGCTCACCTGCTGGTCTAAATTTTCACTTGATAAAAGTTGAATGAATTGTTGTTCTGCTTCGATATAGTTGGAGGATTTTAAAGCAGATGGCCATTCTTTTGATATCCCTGCGATCGTGCGAGCGGGACTCAAAGATACTGTCATATTCTGATGCCTGAAATGTTTTTACTTGGATGTAGATCGAATGCTGACGACGGGAATAATATTAAGATTTGTACATGCCAGCTACTACAACAATAAACAAGTTGGTGAAGCAACTCCTTCCATCTTTAGGCAGAATCCTTTACCTATGCCTTATCCAAGCAGTACCTGAGTTATTCTGCCAGACTCTGAAGCTGGGGTTCCTTTGTCCTAGCGTTACGATACGTAAGTTCTCAATTGTTACGCAA
>DATNPC010000307.1:0-20337 GCA_036703375.1 Allocoleopsis sp. | reverse complement strand
AGCAGTTAGCAGTGAGCAGTGAGCAGTGAGCAGTGAGCAGTGAGCAGTGAGCAGTGAGCAGTGAGCAGTGAGCAGTGAGCAGTGAGCAGTGAGCAGTGAGCAGCGAGCAGTGACCGGGGTTAGTGGGCGAGTTACAAAAATCTATGCATCTCACAATCACTCTTTGGTAACTGCTCACTGTTCACTGGCCACTGTTTTAATACTGGTTAGTTTTGACGCCAGTGCGCGGCTTTGACCAAAAGAGATTCTGCAAACGATATTGCCTCTTGAGCGGAATGGCCGCCAGCAAGCTGAGCAATTTCTTCGCGGCGGCAATCGTGGTTGTCGAGCAGACTGACGCGGACAACCGTGCGTAGGTCGAGCAGCTCTGCCTGGAGGGGTTCATTCTCCAATTCAGGTGCTGTCTTGCCATTTCGCTTCGTTGACGATCGCTTATTCGATTGGAGGGTCAGCGGTTGACCGATTACCTGCTTAGTCACCCGGAAGTGTCGATCGGCCATAGCCGCAATTAAAGGTTGGTGGGTGACACAGAGAACTTGGTGTTCCTGGCTGAGTTGATGCAGCTTTTCTGCGATCGCTTGGGCAACCCGACCCGATACTCCCACATCGATCTCATCAAATACTAACGTTCCCCAGGCATCATTGCTATGAGAGAAACAGGCTTTTAGTGCCAGTAAAAAGCGGCTCATCTCCCCTCCTGACGCCGTTGCACTCAACGGTTGCAGCGGTTCTCCGGGGTTAGGAGAGAAGTAAAAGGTCACTTGGTCAGCCCCCGCCACCATCGGGGCAATGGATGCGATCCCTACTTGAAACTGAACTTTTTCCATCGCCAGCGGTTTGAGTTGGGCGACCAAGCGTTTTTCTAGTTCCTCAGCTGCTGTGCGGCGCAGTTGGGTCAGATGAGTACAAGCTTCTGTCAAGGTTTCCTGACAACTAGCATGGTGTTTTTCTAACTCTTCCAGAGATTGTCCCTCCCCGCTCAGCTCCGCCAGTTCTGCCTGAAGTTTTTGGTAGTGCGCGATCGCATCGGCAAGCGTTGGCCCATATTTGCGGCAGATTTGCTTGAGTGCCTGAATCCGCTCTTCTACCGCTTGCAGCCGTTCGGGATCGGTCTCTAGTCCATCCCCATAGGCATTAATTTGATGAGAGGCTTCGACCACCTGCGCCAAGGCTGCACTGACCAAATCGAGCAACGGTTGCAATTGAACGTCGTAGCGCACCATATCGCTTAAGGTCGCTTCCGCGTCCCCCAATAAGTCAGCACAAGCCACACCGCCATCATTCTGGTAAAGTGCTTGATAGACCAGGTAACTCTGCTGTTGTAGATCCACAACATGGCTTAGACGCTGGCGTTCTTGTTCGAGGTGTTCGAGTTCATCAGCCTCCGTGAGGTTAGCAGCACTCAGTTCCTGTGTTTGGTACTCTAGCCAGTCGAGCCGTTGTAAGCGTTGCTGTTCCGATTGCCGCCGCTTCTCCAACGCTTTTAACGCTTCCTGGCACGCTAAATAGGCGCAAGCCACGCGATCGCGCTGCTGAATTAACAGGGAACCCCCGTAAAGGTCGAGTAACCCTCGTTGGAGTGCGGGTGCCATCAGTTGTACGGTTTGACCTTGAGCGGTAATTTCAACTAAGCGATCGCGCAGTCGCTCCATCAGTTGCCGATTGACCAAAACACCATTCACTCGCGTTCGCGATCGTAGCGTTCCCTGATTGACGGCAATCTCGCGACTACAGACTAAGTCTGCCTCGTCCAGCAAGTCAATCTCTTGCTCGCTCAACCAGGAAACTAATGCCGCATCGAGTCGAAATGTCGCTTCTACTAGAGCGCGTTCTGCCCCAGTGCGAATCATCCGATTGCTGACTTTTCCACCCAATGCCACATCAATCGCATCCAGCACGATCGACTTGCCAGCTCCGGTTTCACCAGTCAGGACATTAAGTCCAGCGCCAAATTCAAGTTCTAGTTCGTCAATTAAAGCAAAATTTTGAATCCGCAGAGAAAGCAGCATAACAATTAAAACGTCCTGGGAAGAACGACCTGAGGGCTAACCAACGATTAGGCTTTAACGAATAACGATTTGAATCTAAAATTCCAATCTAGAATCCCAGCTCCAAAATTGGTACAGATGACGAAAAATTCACCTAGAGGGAAGAGGGCATACAAGTTAATGAGTGTCGATACTGATTAAGACAACAGATAATAACAGCAGAGACTAAGGGGACTTGAACTCAGCCTGTCGATGGTTGCTACCAAAACGAGAGTGTAACTTGAGTGTCCAATTTAACGCGAGAGCGAATTTGTCCGAGCCAGGGCGATCGCAGGTATTGAAGCGAGGTCTAGTCCAGCGCAGCTAGATTAACGAGTCCCTACAACCGTTCTTGTTACAATACTTTACAGAGTCGCTCCTGTCGGTTCCAATTTATTGATATGAATCTTAAAACAGTTTCCCCAGCTCCCTCCGAACAAGACTCACCACCCGTAGTGGAACAGCCAGTCGTGCCAGTACCAACAGAATCCGTAACCGTTGAGTATGAACTAAACCCCACACCTGTGGCGTCTGAAGCATTAGCCGAACGTTCAGTGGTTCTGGCGACAGAAGCGCTGCGCTACGACCCAGTGGCAATTCAAGCTCAGTATGATAAGGCACCGCTACAAGTTTTCGGGCGGTTACTGAATATTGCGTTGCCCTCTCTCTCCTATGCATTGGGATTGTGGTGGGATCGCGTGTGGGGTCGTCGCGTCATCAATGAACGGCGTCGAGCGATTCAACTGCGGAAACTCTTGACGAAATTAGGACCGGCATACATTAAGGTAGGGCAAGCTCTCTCAACGCGACCGGATTTGGTGCCGCCGATTTTCTTAGAGGAATTGGCGCTGCTGCAAGACCAACTGCCACCGTTTCCCAACGAAGTCGCTTATCGATTTATTGAAGAAGAATTAGGCGACCGCCCCGAGGAAATTTACGCTGAACTGACAGAACAACCTGTCGCCGCTGCATCTCTGGGACAAGTGTATAAGGGCAAGCTCAAGACCGGTGAAACGGTAGCGGTGAAGGTGCAACGGCCTGGACTGGCAGGGCGAATTGCGATCGATATTTACATCCTGCGACGCCTTGCTCAATGGGTACAAAAGAATATCAAGCAGGTGCGGAGCGACTTAGTTGCCATTATGGATGAATTTGGCAGCCGCATCTTTGAGGAAATGGATTATGCCCACGAGGGTCATAATGCGGAGCTTTTTGCCAAGCTTTACGGTCATCTTCAGGATGTTTATGTTCCCAAAATTTACTGGGAATACACCGGACGCCGCGTCCTGACGATGGAGTGGATTACGGGTACGAAGCTGACCAATATGGAAGCCATTAAGGCTCAAGGCATTGACGCAAGGCATCTAATCAATGTCGGGGTGCAGTGTTCGTTGCGGCAGTTGCTGGAACATGGTTTCTTCCATGCAGACCCTCACCCTGGTAACTTGCTGGCAACACCTGACGGGAAGCTGGCTTACCTGGACTTTGGCATGATGAGCGAAGTCAAGCCTTATCAGCGCTACGGTCTGATTGAGGCGGTTGTCCATTTGGTCAACCGTGACTTTTCAGGTTTGGCTCGTGACTACGTGAACCTGGAGTTTTTGACGCCGGATACCGATTTGACGCCGATTATTCCCGCCTTGGCGAGTGTCTTTAACGATGCCTTAGGTGCCAGTGTGGCGGAACTCAATTTCAAGAAAATTACCGACCAGTTATCGGCATTGATGTACGAGTATCCGTTCCGGGTACCTGCCTACTACGCGCTGATTATTCGCTCTTTGGTGACATTAGAAGGGATTGCGATTAATGTCGATCCGAACTTCAAGGTACTCTCGAAAGCGTATCCTTACATCTCCAAGCGTCTATTAACCGACCCTTCACCGCAGTTACGGGCATCGTTGAAGGATTTGTTGTTTAAGGATGGGAATTTCCGCTGGAACCGTCTGGAAAACTTGTTGCGGAATGCGGCGCAAAGCTCGGATTACGACCTCAACAAGGTATTGAATCAGACGCTGGATTTCCTTTTCTCTGAGCGAGGTGAGTTTATCCGCGAACAGTTAACGGATGAGATTATTAAAGCGATCGATGCTTACGGGCGTCGGACGTTTGATAATGTCGCCTTTTCTCTCCGCAAGCGGATTGGCTTGGCAGATAACAAGACAGCACCCGTAACAACGGTGGAGAACGCTCAGACGGCAGAGCATATCAAGCGGATTTGGGAGATTTTGAAAGATACTCCTGGTTTCGACCCGATACAACTGGTGCCAGTCATTCCCCAACTCCTGGCCAAGCCGGAAACTCAGCAGATGGGACAACAAATTGCTGGTGGTTTGGCGCAGCGAGTCCTTGTGCGGATGATTCGGGAGACGTTGCTCAAGGAGACGCCTCAGGAAGCACCGTCTAATGGTCGTAAGACCGCGCCAGCACCGAAGTTAGTTCTGCCCCAAGCTGCGATCGTTCAGTAAGGTTGTAGGGGATTCTAGACCCGAATCCTGGCTCTTTCCCATATTTTCAGTGGGTTTAGCCAAGGATTGTAGAAACTGACAGATAACAAAATAATCACGCACCCGTCTTTGCTGAAAATCACCAGTGAGGGCGGGTTTTGTCTGGCAGTTATTGAGTGAACCCACCCTAGACCAGTTTTTGCTTCAACTTCTGTGTAGTCGCTTTAATCTCTCCAAAAATCGTTGCACGACTCTATCGGGACATTTAAAGCATTCATTAGAGTCGAAGCGATGAACCCAAACACCATGGTCTAGAAAAAAGCCATCTCGTTTGTGGTCTTCTGCGGCGCGAGCTGCTGGGTGAAAGGGTTCGCCGTCACCTCTAAAATTGCCCAAACACCTTCGTAGCAGACGAGAAAATCGCATTCACGATTTCGACGCCCTTGGTCTGTATTGAGGCGACCTCGACAATTGGGGAAGAATAGAACACCAACTCGGTCTAATGCTTGGGCAATTTTTACTTCGGAGACTGAGCTGAAAGATAAATTTTGCCATTCAACTTTTTTCGGCTTAATTGGTGTGATTTTGGATGCGTTGTTGGTCTTCATGGTGATTTCCTCAACTGATGTCAGTTAATAAGAAATGTTGGCGACTGGAAGTCGCGGCTATACAAACGAAACCTGCCTACGCAGGTTTTACAATTCCTAGTTTGTCTTCAGTCCGCGTAGGCGGACTTAGTTTTTGTAGCCGCGAATTCTATTCGCCAGGTAGGTTTATGAATTTATGCTATTTCTCCTGTCAGAATCTTTGGTCTAATGAAAGTACAAAGAAAGTATCAAGAAAGTCAGAACTTGTGAAATAAAGCCAAATTGAAATAGATTTCGCTAATATTTATCAGTAAAGCGGGCTAGAAGAGATAAAAAATGTGGGCAAACTGGGATGAGTTTTTAGAAAAAATAGCTGATGTTCATGGCTTAGACCAAGAGGAAAGAGAAGCTTTTCTAGACATGTTTTCCGAGAAGGGCAAAATCAGGAGCATGAAGCAGCTTTCAGTGAAGCTGAATATCAGTGAATCGGCTATTAAAACCCGCATGGGAAAGGTATATGGGAAATTTACTCAGACTTGTCCTGGTATTAATGGTGACAGTAGAGGTAAAGCTAAAGGCCTACAAGTATGGTTGAATCAGCAGTATTCTGCTCAGCCCAAAATCAAATCTGCTGAGGCTACATCTTCCAGTGGAATCGCGTCTCCTGATTGGCAAAAAATCTGCCGCGATATGCTGGAGTCTCAGAAACAGAGTATCAGACGACAAGCGAGCGAAATAGTCTCTGAACCCTTTTATGTCCAGCTAGGATTAGTTGAGCGCAGACACCAACCCAGACGTGGCAATGATTTCTCTGTTTCACCAGAGCAAGGTTCGGGTTTTTTCCAGCTAGATAAGGAAGAAATCATCGCAACATATGAGCATAACGAGTTCCTAGAGCGAGTCATCAAGCAAAAACAAAGTAAAAAAAGCCAAGGGAAACGCATCGCCATTATTGGGGAACCGGGTGCAGGAAAAACGACTCTGCTAGAGTCAATTGCCTTTTCCCCAAAAATCACAGGTTGCCCCATTTGGATATCTCTGGGAAGCTTGGGAGACAAAAGCTTAGAAGAGTACCTCTGGCAGAAGTGGCTAAAAGATGTGCTTAAAACTTCAGATGTTACACAACAGCAGAAAGAGCTAGAAGAACTGTTTAAAAGTGGTGAAGTGTTGCTGCTGTTGGATGGGGTGGATGAGATGCCAGCGCCTTCATCAGTCGAAGCTTTAGCCAAAATCAGGGAAGAACTCACAGGTTGGGTTGCTGATGCGCGAGTAGTGCTGACTTGTCGCGTCAATGTCTGGGATGCCAGTGTTAATGCGCTACAGAGTTTTGATACTTATCGCACGTTGGAGTTTAGCTATGGGGATGGCAATAAACCCGATCAAGTGAGAGAGTTTATCTGCCAGTGGTTCTCCAAAGCTGAGAAACCAGAACTAGGGGAACCGTTACGGGAAAAGCTAGAGGAAGACAGACATCAGCGCATCCGGGATTTAGTCAAAAACCCACTACGGTTATCGTTGCTGTGTCAAAGCTGGTATTTCCACCAAGGAGATTTGCCGAAAACTAAAGCCGTGCTATACGAGCAATTTACACGAGCTTTCTATGATTGGAAACAAGAACAATTCCCTACAACTCCGACAGAGCGGAAGGAGTTAAATGGGGCACTGGGACTGTTAGCACGAGAGGCAATTGACAAGGAAAAGTCTCGGTTTGGGATACGAGAGAGTCTTGCGATCGATGTCATGGGGGAAGACTTGTTTAATTTAGCTTGTAAACTGCATTGGCTGGTTCATATCTACAATGATGCAGAAACAGGTGAACATGTCTACGCATTCTTTCATCCCACGTTTCAGGAATATTTTGCAGCTCGTGCCATACCAAATTGGGATTATTTCCTAAAGCACGTTCCGCACAACCCTGTACAAGGCACTTACCGCATTTTTGAGCCGCAGTGGAAAGAAGTCATTTTGCTTTGGCTCGGGCGAGATGATGTACCAAAGCAGAACAAGGAAGATTTAATTCAGACACTTGTAGAGTTTGATGATGGATGCAGTGAGTTTTATAAGTATCGTGGATACTTTCTTACAGCAGAAGCTATTACTGAATTCAGAAACTTTAATACTTGCAGTTTTGCTGACGAAATTGTCTTACAGATCGTGAAGTGGGCAATTGATGACTTCAGCGATGAAGAAAAAAGTCAGTTAAATTTTTTATACCCTCTTAGACAAGAAGCTAATGTAGCATTATACAAAACTGATCGTCAAAGAGTAATCCATTTTTTAACCAAACTAATTCGCGCTAGTAAGGATAATATCATCGGTTTAAATATTGTCCATACATTAGGGAGAATTGCTCTTGGAAACCTAGATGCAATCAAGGCTTTAACTGACTTACTGCATACGAATGTCGATAATTGGTGGATTCGTCTGGCTGTTGCTGAAGCATTGGGGAAAATTGACTTTGGCAACCAAGATGCTATCCAGGCTTTGACTAATATGCTTAACACCAGCCAAGCTGAAAGCGGTCAATGGTATTGTACAAGTATCAGAGAAATTAATCCCAGGATAGTTGCCAGAAGTTTAGGAGAAATTGATCGAGTTACAGCAATTGCTGTCCTGACTCATCTGCTTCAAACTAACGATGATGAAGACACCCAGTTATCAGCTGCCGAGATATTGGGGGAAATTGACCCTGGTAACCCAAATGCTATTAAGGCTTTGACCAATCTGCTTCCAGTAAGTGATGACGAATACATCGATTTGTCAGTTGCTGAAATATTGGGGGAAATTGACCCTGGTAACCCGAATGCTATCAAAAAATTAACAGATTTGCTCCAAGCTATCGATGATGAAGACACGCATTTTTCAGTTGCTCAGATATTGGGAGAAATTGACCCTGGCAACCCCAATACTATTAAAATTTTGACTGAGCTACTGCATAACAGCCAGAACAAGTGGGTTCGTCTTCGCGCAGCTTCTCAATTGGGTTTCACTAACTCTAATCATCCAGAAGCGATTAAAGTTTTGACTAATCTACTGCAACATACTCAAGAACCAGACATCCGATGCCTAGCTGCTTGGAACCTGGGATTAATTAACTCTGGTAACTTAGATGCTCTTTCTGCCCTAATTGAACTGTTGCACAACAGTAAGGATGAGTATATTCGTAGACATGCAGTTATGAGTTTGGGGCAAATCGGTGTTTGTAACTTGCGCGCTATCAAGGCTCTGATTCAGAGTATAAGCACTGAAAGAGATGTGTTAGCTTGTGCTTATGCTGCCAAGAGTTTAATAGAAATTCTCCCAGTTAATTGGCTCCGGGTAGTGGTAGAAAACTTAAAAACCTGTTTGAGCAAATCGGACTATGAAAATAAAAAAAATTCTTACTTAGTATTTTGGCACTGTGCAAAAAACATGAGCTATTCAGACTTTTATCAAGCTTGGAATAATCATTCTTATACAGGTCAAGCCTTAGAGAGCCAACTCATTGATATCGCCTCTCAAGTTCAACCTACTGACAAAATCTATCCCATCGCTATCGACACTCAAACTCTGAAACTTGAGACAAGTACAAACACGATCGCGCAAAAACTCTGCACCAAGATTTACCGCAAAGCCTGTTATTCCGACATTCCCAGTGTCAACGATGCGGCTCAACTTCAGCAGTACATTCCCCGCATCCAAGAACAGTTACAGAAGCAAAACCTCGCTTTAATTTTGCAGGGCTGTGAACCTACCGAACAACTGATCGACTTCTGCTACAGTCTTGCCGATCGCGACTTAGGGATTTACATTGGTTTGATTACCAACAAACCTTTAGAACAACCACTCAAAGGCTTTCTCCCTATTCAAGACAATCTCCTCAGCGCCATTCAAAGCTGGATTGATGAGATTCGTTGAAGCAAAGCGCGATCGCTTTCAGTATCCCCAACACGCCTTGAGATGGATGCGATCGCTCTTAGTGAAGCGATAAAGTGCCAGCATGCGATAGCATATGAGAAACCCCAAGCATGGCACCTACTACAGAAGACTTCACCATTGGTGTCGAAGAAGAATATCAGATCATCGATCCCGCAACGCGTGAGCTTCATTCGCGTGCCAAACAGATTTTAGCGATCGCAAAAAAAACACTGGGCGAAGAAGTACAGCATGAAGCTCAACTCTCGCAGATTGAAATTGGGACACCCATCTGTCGAACACTCGCAGATGTGCGCCGAGAACTCGTACACAGACGACGAGAAGCGATCGCAGCAGCCGCAAAAGATGGTAACCTGATCGCTGCTGCTGGAACACACCCATTCTCCCACTGGGAAGACCAGCAGCTTACGCCGAAAGACCGCTACAAAAGCCTCGAACGGGATTACCAACAACTCACCCGCGAGCTCGTCATCTTTGGTTGTCACGTCCATGTCGGAATTCGCGATCGTGAAGCAGCAATCCAAGTCATGAACCGCGCTAGGATATGGCTTGCGCCCCTGCTGGCACTCTCCGCCAACTCCCCTTTCTGGCTGGGTACGGATACAGGATATGCCAGTTATCGCACGGAAATTTGGAGTAGATGGCCTCTATCCGGCGTGCCGTCCGTTTTCGAGTCCCATGCTGAATACAAAAACTTAGTACAAGCTCTGGTTGCGACAAAAAGCGTAGAGGAAGCAACGAAAATTTACTGGGACGTGCGCCTATCCGAGCGCTACCCAACTGTTGAGTTTCGCATCACGGACGTATGCATGAGAGTGGACGAAGCGGTGATGGTGGCGGGACTTGTGCGTGCCTTAGCCCGAACTTGCTACGAGCAAGCACTGCGCGATGAACCCTTTGTCGCCGCACGCCCAGAACTATTGCGTGCTGCTCACTGGCGTGCTGCACGCTATGGGTTGGACGAGGAGTTGATCGACATTAGCACTCTTACTGCCGTTCCAGCACGGGAACTAGTTGAGACATTTCTATCCTTCGTGCGTCCATCCCTTGAAGATGCTGGAGAGTGGGACGAAATCTCGTCAATTGTTTATGAAACAATGCAGCGCGGCACGGGCGCAACACGACAGCGTGAAGCTTATAAGCGTGCAGGACGCTTGGAGGATGTCGTCGATTTAATCGTCGAGGAAACAGCGAAAGAAACCGTCTCCGTTTGACACTTCCAGGCTATCAGCTTATGCCGTAACTCCTGTTGTGCGTAGTAACGCTCATAGCTTTTTTGTTTTAAGCTAATACGGATGTAATTGCCGCAAAATGCAAACAATTCTCCTGATTTCATGGCTAAAGCAGCAGATATCGGCAGCAAGCGCTTGATTAGTTTAGCTCCTGACCTCTGGGTACAATGGGTGACGCAGAGTCCCAATGTGGAGGCACGGGAGATTATCTCATCCGACTTTCAGTGGGTGTCCCGTGAGAGTGATGTACTGGTACGCGCCTATAGCCCGCAAGATGGTGAATTTCTCGTCCTCAACGAGCTACAGTTACGCTACACCACCCAGATGCCTCGGCGGATGCGAGCTTATGCCGCCTTAGCCGAAGAACGGTACAAATTACCCACTTATCCAGTATTGATTAATATCCTGCCACCGCCAGCTTCTGTTGTAATTGAGACAAGCTACGAGTCCCAGTTCAGAGGTTTAATTGCCCGTCAGGACTATCGTGTAATTAACCTTTGGGAAGTCGAGGCACAACTCGTCTTTCAACAACCCCTTCCCGCTCTCCTCCCGTTTGTGCCGGTTCTACGAGGAGGAGGTGAGGAGTCAACGGTGCAAAGGGCTTTGCAGGTTTTACGAACAAACGAGCAGTTTAGCGAATTAGAACCCCTGCTAGCGTTTTTTGCTACTTTCGTATTAGAAATTCCCCTAGTTCAACAAATCATGAGGTGGGATATGGCAGTCTTAAGAGAATCCCCTTGGTATCAAGAAATTTTACGGGAAGGACTACAGCAAGGTCTACAAGAAGGACTACAGCAAGGCTTACAAGAAGGACTACAGCAAGGTCTACAAGAAGGGCTACAGCAGGGCATAGAGCAAGGAATGCGGCAAGGACTGCTGTCGGGAATCGCTCTGGGTTTGGAACTGAAATTTGGCAGTGAAGGGTTACAACTCCTGCCGGAGATTCGTGAAATTGAAACTGTAGAGCAGCTAGAGGAGATTCAGGAAGCGATAAAAACGGTAGATACTCTGGATGAATTGCGTCAAATATACAGCAGACCTAGCGATCGCTTAGAGGAATGAGCGTTCTTCGTTGTGCTAAGCTAACATCCTTCCGCAATCCCACTCTACGAGTATAGTTGACGCGATCGCGTCAACTATACCCCAAACCTTGGCAGGCAAAAGAGCATCTGAGATTAGCCACCTTATTTCGTGCAAAAATCCGGAAAATTTCAACTCGGATGAGTAGCTAATTGCATTGCAATCCAGGAAAGATGCTCTTTTAAAATTTATGCTCGAATTAGAAGATGCACTAAAATTCATTGAAAAGGTTGAACGCCAAAACGCAGGAAAGTCTGGATATGAAATTGCTAATATACTGCGCGGATATACTAAAAGGAGCTACACAAGCGAGTTCTGGAGTGCAGCAACAGGATATAAGCAAGGGTATATTGAGGGAGAGTTTCAAGGAAAACTCAATATAGACAATATCAGGCTTAGCGGAGAACCTACTGATTTTGGTCATTTCATCGCTGCACTTTCCGACCAAATCAATTGCCCTGGAATCCATTTGTCAGATTTAACAAGCTGGACAGCCGACCATACTTCGTGGGCAGGAGATATCGCCTCTGCTATCATTGCTTTCTACTCTGACCAAGGCAACACTCAATTCATCAATTTAGAAGACGCCTTCAATAAACTAGCCAGCGATTCAGATTACACGGCAGATATTGCAGCTTACGTGGTGGGAGAAGCGATCAATTCTGGCAGGAATACTTCTGTTTCTAAAGAAATTTATCGATATAACACAATTCCCTACTCAGAAAACGTTAGAACGTTTATCAAAAAACGCTTTCGGGGTAGAATAGAGGGAAACTTCCTCAATAATCCTACTGAGGTTGAGGCAGAAATTCGCAGAGCGGTATCTACTTATATCAGGTTGTATCCTACCTCCAATCTGTTTAAATCTGTGAAGGATTTATTAAAATTGCAACCTAAATTAGAATGGGAAAACCCTCTCTTGCCTAGTGGAGCCGATCTGCTTAAAGGTTCTCTTCATTTCCTCCATCACGTTGTTGAAAAGGGAGGATTAGAAGATTTGAAGTTCAAGCCTTACCAAATGCCAGGGTTACCGTGGCTGGGAACAGTGAGTTATGACGTTAGTGTATCTCGCGCAAACATGAGTTAAGGGAGTTCTCCTAGCGCTTGTGTTAGTCCGTTGTTACACACCTAAGAAAACCCAATATCAACTTGGAGTTTCGGCTCGTCGTTCGTTGCAACTGACCACTAACTACTGACAAGGAGCTCTCGATGTGAAGCTAGCTATATTTTATGGGGTGGTGACCTTAACCCTTCCTAGGAGAAAACAAGGAGCATAACTACCCTGAAGGGTACTGCAAAATCCGATCGAGTTCTTCACAATAAAAGACGATAATTCTCTACTAAACGCTCTCTGCTCTAAGCAGGGGATATTGTACGCTCAGTACCTCAGCAACTCGACCCGATACTGCCCTGCGGGACAATGACAATGGGTAACATCCAAATCATTCGTAACTTTTACTCACCCCTAGAACTAGCCAAGCGCACCATACGGATTTTCACCCCTGATGCCTACTACCAACACCCTAGTCGGCGATTTCCAGTGGTGTATGTGTTCAACGGACAGAATGTGTTTGCTCATCCAGAATCATCGATCTATAACAACTGGGGAGCTAATACGCAGCTAGATAGTTTAGTGGCTCAAGGGAGCATTCCGCCTTGGATTATTGTGGGTATCGATCACTTAGCCAACCGAGTAGCCGAGTACTCTCCTTGGCAGGGAGGTCGGGGTCTTTTATCGGCTGATTTTCTGGTAAATCGCTTGAAGCCTTACATCGATCGCTCCTACCGTACTTTATCCGAACCGCACTGGACGGCAGTGATGGGAGCCAGTTTGGGAGGATCATTTTCTTTGTTTTTGGGTAAGAAGTATCCTCACGTCTTTGGTCGCATCGGTAGTATTTCTCCCCCACTGAATTGGGGAAGCGATCGCCTGTTTGAGTACTGGGACAGTCACACCCATTGCTGGTCAAAAATCCTTCTCCAAGTCGGGAGCCGAGAACAGTACTCGTTCTATGGAATTTACCTGGACTATTTCACCGTTACCGCAGACTTTTACCGCCACTTGCAACATCTCGGCTACCACAAAGACGAGTTGCGCTTTCTGCTAGCTCAAAAAGACGTTCATCCTGAAACAGCCTGCCAAAAGCAATTGCCTGAGATTATGCGCTGGTTGCTGGACGAACCCCAAGGCATCCAACAGCAAAGTGCGATCGCTTAAGGGAAGTGCATGAACATCAATATCCAGATGAGGGTTGTTAGTACTAGGACTGACGCAAATTCCCGTTTGAAACACCATCAGTAGGGGCGCACCGACGTGCGCCCTTCCTATATGTGGATATGTGGAGTCCCTGCGTAAGTCCTGAGTACTCAGTTGTGAGTGGAGTTCGCCAAAAAATTAGCCTAAAGAAGCCATCAACTGGCTCCGAACTCTTGTAGACATGATGACTTGATTGAGTTCTACCTGAGGGATAATCGCTCCAGTCAGGATTGCTTCACTTAAGTCAACATCAGATAGCTTAGCCCCAGTTAAATCAACCTTGCGAAGGTCTGCCCCCCTCAAGTTCGCTCCCTGTAAATTGGCATACCGCAGATCTGCACCTGACAAGTTCGCTCTCCGTAAATCGGCATGGCGCAAATCCGCTAATCTCAAATCCGCTTCCAACAAGAGAGCTTGTTTGAGATTGGCTTGACGGAAAGTCGCCCGAATCGCGATCGCTTGACTGAAGTTAGCTCGCACCAGACTTGCCCGCATCAAGTCCGCTCTCCAGAGAGTCGATCCAACCAAATTGACTGCACCCAGTTCCGTCTCGCGCAAAATTGACAGGCTTAAGTTGGCCCCAGCTAAATTAACCTCTCTGAGGATTACCCCTATCAGATTGACTTCTTGTAGGTCTACCCAACTGAAATCCCTCTCTCCTTTTGCATAAAGCTCTAAAAGCTCACTGGTATCCATCCGGTTTGTCCCACAATTTTGCCTGTATAGCGCGAACACGACTCTTGGGTTAACGGTTTTAGCAATTTCGTCTGTGCAAAATTTATCGTCGAACCCTGGCGTACTTTGCAGACTATTTGCTTCCACCATCAACTAATGTAACAAAGATGAATGGCGTTGTAAATTTTTGTTACACAAAAGCAGGCGATTGGAACTTACAGTGCGGAATTTGGGTTTGTTGATACGTCTGACCGATCGAGAAAGAGAGTTTGAGGGGATACACGAATCCGCTTCAGTCGATCTATGGCTCAGCCGTTGACGTACCTATCACGTCAGGACTTACGCAGGGACTCCACATATAGAAAGGGCTAGGAAGGGCACACGTCGGTGCGCCCCTACTCATGGTGGTTCAAAAGGGAATTTGGTAAGTCCTAACGTCTAAACCAACCCATTAAACTATACGCAATGGTCGAGCTAAAATCGAACAACGACTTTTATGCTGCGGCGCGATTCTACTGAATTCATGAAATTACTCATCAGTAACGACGACGGGATTTTTTCACTCGGCGTTCGCACCCTTGCCAACACCTTGGCAGAAGCCGGTCATGACGTTACTGTCGTTTGTCCCGACCGAGAGCGTTCAGCGACTGGTCATGGTCTTACGCTTCATGACCCAATTCGTGCCGAAAGAGTTGAATCCATTTTTCACCCAACGATCAAAGCGTGGTCTTGTTCCGGGACGCCATCAGACTGCGTCAAATTAGCACTAGGAGCCTTAATTGACGAATCACTAGATTTAGTCCTTTCTGGCATCAATCACGGCTCTAACCTGGGTACTGATATTCTTTACTCTGGAACTGTTTCAGCCGCAATGGAAGGTGTAATCGAAGGAATTCCAAGTATTGCGTTTAGTCTGGCTAGCCACACCTCTCAGGAGTTTCAAGCAGCAGCAATGTTTGCTCAACGCTTGATTACGCAAATTTCTAAGCACCCACTCCCAGAGGTAATGTTACTCAATGTTAATGTGCCGCCAGTCAAGCCAGAGGAAATCGCCGGAGTGGTTATCACTCGTCAGGGAATTCGCCGCTATTTCGATACCTTTGAGAAACGAATCGATCCACGCGGCAAAACGTATTATTGGTTAGCTGGTGAAGTTTTAGAGGATGTCGAACAACCCGCTCATCTTCACCTTCCCCCTGATATTCCGACCGATGTTCAAGCCATTCGCGATAAGTACATCACCGTAACCCCACTACAGTACAATCTCACCGATACAGCTGGAATTTATAGTTTGCAAGAGTTAAAGCTGGATTGGAACGCTTGACAGTGAGCAGTGAGCAGTGGGCAGTGACCAGTGGGCAGTTAACGGCGACTAGACCAGCTCATCCCACGTTCTTTCAAACGCAGGATAAGAGCCTTGCCTTCAATTCGTAGCGCATCGACAAGGAACACCAGCCATTATCAGCCAAACTTAGACAATTCTGAAATTGTCTAAGACACCTGAAACGAGTGGCACCACCCTACGTCTTAAGGAATATGCCTTTAGGTAGATTAGTGGTAGCCGGAAAAATGCGGGGAGAAATTCCTATGTCAACAGCTTGTGACAATTGGTGTCTGGAACGAGAGCTGATGTCCCTCAACGGTTTGCGAGTACTTGCCGTCGATGACCATGCCGATAGCCTCGACTTGCTCGCTTTTATTCTCGAAGAGTATGGTGGGAAGGTCATCAAAACGTCTAGGGCTGTTGAAGCTCTGGAAATTATTCAACACGTCAACGTGCATTTGCTAATTAGCGATTTGGTGATGCCTCAAGTGGATGGGTATGACCTGATTCGCCGTATCAGAAGACTATCACCTCAGCAGGGAGGTTTGATTCCCGCGATCGCTTTAACCGCTCAAGTCACTGAGGAAGCACGTACCCTTGCTCTCTCGTCCGGTTTCCAGAGCTACCTCACTAAACCTTTCGAGCCGAAGTCATTAGTTGCTTTGGCAGCAAAACTGATTTTGGCTAACAGTTCTACTTCTAGGAGTTAACTCAAAACTCAAAACTTTGAACGATCGGTTGGTACATTTGAAGGTTGAAGGTTACACCTAATAGCTAAAGGCTAATGTCCCGAGCCTTCCCACATTCAAACCCTCCTACCGTCAACCCTAATGAGAGTTATCTTTTTCGGTACTCCCCAATTTGCCGTACCTAGCCTAGAACGATTGTTGAATCACCCCGAAATTGAAGTGCTGGGCGTGGTGACTCAACCCGATAAGCGTCGAGGGCGCGGAAATCAGTTGTCTCCCTCACCCGTCAAAGCAGTTGCGCTGGAACATCAACTCCCAGTCTGGCAACCGAAGCGAGTGAAAAAAAGCGCTGAAACCCTTTCTCAATTGCGGGAGGCTCAAGCGGATGCATTTGTTGTGGTTGCCTATGGGCAGATTCTCTCTCAAGAAATTCTGGATATGCCTAAGCTAGGTTGCATTAACGTGCATGGTTCAATTCTGCCCAAGTACCGAGGGGCTGCTCCGATTCAATGGTGCATTTATCACGGAGAGACGGAAACTGGTATCACAACGATGCTGATGGATGCAGGAATGGACACTGGGGCAATGTTGCTGAAAGCTTACACTCCCATACAGCTACTCGACAATACTCATCAGTTGGCTTTGACTCTCGCCAGTTCGGGGGCCGAGTTGTTAGTTGAAACGCTCCTGAAGTTAGAACGCCAGGAAATTCAACCCATTGCCCAAGATAACTCGCAAGCCACCTACGCACCACTGATTCAAAAGTCGGATTATGGTCTAGATTGGTCGCGATCGGCAATTGAGTTACACAATCAGGTGAGAGGGTTTATCCCGAACTGTGTCGCCTCGTTTCGGGATAACGCGCTGAAAATTATTGCCACTGCCCCCCTCGGAACAGCTTACTTTTCCCAACTGCCTGTTGAGCTAAACGTATTAGAACGGGAATGGACTTCTTTATCCACAAAGCCAGGACAGCCTGGAGAAGTCATGAGCATTCTCAAGGGAATCGGTCCAATTATTCAAACGGGTGAGGGGCTGTTGCTGTTACGAGAAGTACAACTAGCTGGTAAGCGAGTTCAGTCGGGTTGGGACTTTGCCAATGGAATGCGTCTAACTGTAGGAGAGAGGATTCAAAACGGTTAGGTTAGGCAGGAAGGCCGGGAGAAGGGTCGTAGAATCGGCACGCATTGCACGGCCCTTCGGGATTAACGGCACAGCGAATGAGTTCGGAACGAGCATTGTAACGACAGTTGGCATCGCCAACTACCCAGCGTCCCTCGACTAAACTTTTCTCACTCGGACGTTGAGCGGACTGAACGTAAAGGGCAATTTTTTGCAAGCGATAGCGTCCTGACTTGAGGAGATAGCGGTGACGGCGTTCTAAAACAGCGTAGGTTTGACCTTCATAGTCGAGATAGTTACCGGGTTGAGGCGTCCAATCGAGTTTAACGTTTCCCAAGGTCTGACGCGGGTGCGTCAGAATCAGCTCTGCTGGTAGAGAATCTGGCTCCATAGTGTGTGGGTATATGTATTGAGGACTACACTTGGATAGTATCGCAATCCCAGCCTGAGATGGTTCGACTTGCGATTGCGAACAGCATCCTTTTTTGTGTAGAACGAATGACTAATCAATCTTGAGCTGCGGGTAGAACCTATTACCCTTCAAGGCTTTTTGGGTGCTGGTGGTAAGAGCTTGGAGAACTGCTTTTGAGGATTCGGTTGGGTAGAGGAAATGACCGGTTCCTCACGCTCAACGCTAGGATGTTCGGATGGATTGACAGTCTGAAGATTGGATGGGCTAGAGGTCGTTGTTGGCTCAATGTTGTTCAATAACAATTGTTGATTTGCCAGAATGGTCGCTTCAGCATTGGACGCCGTTGTATCAATGGAAGCGCTGATGGGTTCTATTTTCTGTGCCACTCTCACTTGCTGTTGCAGTTGCTCGGTGGTAGAAACTAGGTTTCCCAGACCGTTGACTAATTGCTTAAGATTATTGCGAAAAGCTGGGTCTCCGGTAAGGTCGTCTAAATCGGAAGTAATCTTTTGAGCATTTTCAAAGGTTGCTCGTGCCGAGTCCAACGTCTTTTGCAGCACTAGGATATTCTCTGGATTATTGAGCGCAGTAGACACGTCCCGCAAGTTGGCCGATGCCGCAGCTGCATTGGCAGAGAGAGTTTCTAGATTTTTGAGCAGTCCTCCAACATTAAACTGACCGGCAGCTGTATTGAGCTTACCCGTAGCGGAATTGATTTGGGCAACAGCCGGTGTCAAGCTAGCGAGGAGATCGCCTAAGCGATCGCTAGTTTGACTGATGCTATCTAAGGTTTTCGTTATACCTGTTCGATTGGTGACTAACAAGGCGTTGGCGTTAGTCGCAAGTTGATTGAGCTGGCTAGCACTAGTTTGAGCTGTGTTCCCCAATCTCTCAGTCGTCGTACTAATGCGATTTGCCGCTAAGCTGACTTGGCTTGCGGTTTGGTTCGCCGCACTGGTGACGGACGTGGCAGCCGTCGAGAAAGTTCTCAACTCTCCTCGGGTTGAACGAGATAACAGAGCTAGCTCTTTGCTGAGTTTTGACAAATCCGTTGCCGCCGTCGCTGCGCTTTTCGTCAGTGTGGTGATGTTGTTGTAAAATTCCGGTTTGCTGTAGAGTGTAGCCAGTTCAGTGCCACTAGCTAGCACTTCGATAAAGCTGACTCCAACCTGACCTTTAACGCGATCGCCAGCACAAATAAATTGCTCGGAATTGCATTGGTTCCCTTGTGGCTTACTCGCTGGAGTATTTGATGGTAGAGACACTTGAGTGGATCGAGGCGTGATGTCAATTGAGGTTTCACCTACAAAACCTGTTTGATTGGCATCAATGGAAACATTTTTAGGGATTAATAAGTTAGATTCAGAGATTTGCACTATGGTATCAACGCCATTGGTTTTCGCGTTAACGGCTACAATCTTCCCCACCGTAACCCCTCGATAGCGTACCACTGCCCCCTCTTTCATGCCGATCGCATCAGCAAAGCTTACAGTGAATTGGTATTTGCGGTTGCCGAGACTGACTCCTCTCAACCACAGCACCAAACCAATAAATACACCTAGTCCTACTAAGATAAATAACCCAACGGAACCTTCCCGAACTGCTCGCGATCGCATGGTCTCTCCTCCCTTCGCTAGTAGCGTTTAATGGCTAGCCTTTTGCCCTCAAGATGCTTTTAAAATCCAAATGCAGATTGGTGAGGTAAGCCGGTTAGGCGCTCGATTGGCGATCGGCTTAAAGGTTCAACCTTTAACGTTCAATGCTTTGATTGATTTAAAAGTTATATAAATTTACCTTATCCAATAACCTGAATCGGCCCAGTAACGCTGGCACTAAAGAATTGCCGCACTAGAGGGTTATCAGTAGTCTCTATCTCACTAACGTGACCTTGCCACTGAATTTTACCTTTGTAGAGAAATGCAATGCGGTCTGTTGTGCGGCGAATCGTACTCTCTTGGTGGGTCACCATGACGTAGGAACCGCAACCTCGTTCTGCACATTGGAGTTGGCGGACTAAATCTTCAATTACGGTTGAGGCAATTGGATCGAGTCCAGCCGTTGGCTCATCGTACAACAAAACTTCTGGATTATCCTTGGGGTTTTGTGGATTAGCCATAATAGCACGAGCAAAACTGACCCGTTTACGCATTCCTCCGGATAACTCCGACGGATAGCGATCGCTAATTCCTGACAATCCGACCATTTCCAGCCTTTGCTCAACCAGTTCTCGAATCTGCTGGCGCGACAGTTTAGAGTGTTGGTATAGCAGGAAACCAACATTTTCTTCAACGGTTAACGAGTCAAACAAAGCTGCCTGTTGGAATACCATACCAATCCCAATTGCGTCTTGGGAATCTTCGATTAAACCCGAACGCCGTTGTCCCATCACATAAATTTCACCAGCATCAACAGGGGTTAGACCGGCAATAATCCGTAGGATGGTTGATTTTCCGGTACCAGAGGGCCCGATAATTCCCAACGCCTCCCCCCGATAAATTGTCAAATCAACATTATCCAGAATGATATTGTCACCGAAGGCCTTGCACACGCCTTTCAGTTCAATCAGTGGCTCG
>DATNPC010000306.1:0-11660 GCA_036703375.1 Allocoleopsis sp. | reverse complement strand
CAGTACTTTCGCAATTACATAACTTAGCGATACGCAAGAACTCGTAGCTCAAAGTCTATCGAGAGTTGAAAGATATAGGCGATCGGTTCGCAGCGCAAAATAGCTGCCTCTTCTAGGTAAATATGCAGATTATCAATCAAGTAATTGACGTAAAAACAGATGAGGGTATCGGGATTTACAACATTACCCCTCAACTTGTGGAGCTACTTCAGGAAACCGGCATCAAGAATGGACAAGTTCTGGTGTTTTCCAGACACACAACGACGGCATTAGCGATTAACGAGAATGAAGAAAGATTGTTGGAAGATGTGAAAGTACATCTGAAAAAATTAGCACCCCCTACAGACAGATATTTGCATAACGACCTGCACTTGAGAGACGTGCCGGACGATGAACCAATGAACGCTCACTCTCACCTGATGGCGATGATGCTCAGTACCAGTGAAGTGGTGCCTGTTGTGGATGGTCAATTAGCCTTGGGAACTTGGCAATCAGTGTTGTTTTTTGATTTGGACGGCCCTCGTAAAAGAACGGTGTTTGTACAGATTAGTGGGGAATAGTTCTGCGATCGGATAACCTCTAAGGTAGGGTCATGTTGCTCCGATTGTAGTCAGCGAAAGTGCGATCGCGTCCTGTTTGTCCAAAAGCAGCCGTATAGGACTTACGCAAATTCCCGTTTGAACCACCATGAGTAGGAGCGCACCGACGCACGCCCTTCCTATATGTGGAGTCCCTGCGTAAGTCCTGAGTAGACAAATTTCACCCAAAAAGGTATTGACTTGACCCGAGTAGACTTGCTACGGTTGGGTCAAGTTAGACAAATTGACCAAGTATTCTTACAAGCGCCCCAGCTATGTTCTGTAGCAGCTATTACTTTTATTTTTGGTTTAGGGAGGTTCACCGGTGGTGAATACAGTTCCTAATGGAACCAACCCGGTGGACCGCAGAGCAACAAAAGCTGCGGTCCTTTGTTTTATGGGGGTAAATCAATCACAGGCACAACCTGTGGCACCCTACCCTGCTAGCTGGTTTTACGGCTTTTACTTTTGGTGGCCTAGAGACAGTTCCGGGTAGGTTAAAGTCGTGCAAACTTCCATCTCCAACCCGGAACCCGATAGGGAACCGGGTTTTTTCTTGTTCATTTCATCCAAAACAGGAGTTATCCCATGTTGAACGCTAAACTTGCACTCGCTACTCACTCTCATCACACATCCCTCGTCCAACTCTCAGAACGAGTTGTCTTCGGTGGAACGGAACTTGTAATTATTGGTGGCCCTTGTGCCGTTGAGGGACGATCGCAAATGGAAACCGTTGCCCAAGAACTCCAACGCGCCCCCGTCCAAGCGCTACGCGGAGGCGTCTTCAAACCTCGGACATCTCCCTACTCGTTCCAGGGATTGGGGCTGGAAGGACTAGAGATTTTGTCAGAGGTGCGTCAACGCTACGATATCCCGGTTGTGACGGAAGTCATGTCAATCGGTCAAATAGAAGCGATCTCAACTCATGCCGATATGCTTCAAGTCGGCAGCCGGAATATGCAAAACTTCGATCTGCTCAAAGCCTTGGGTGAGGCGAAAAAGCCAGTACTGCTCAAGCGGGGACTAGCGGCCACGATTGAAGAGTTCGTCATGGCGGCAGAATACATCATGAGCTACGGTAACTCTCAGGTTGTATTGTGCGAACGAGGTATCCGCAGCTTCGATAATTACACTCGCAACGTCCTGGATTTAGGGGCAGTCGCAGCACTCAAGCAGATTACTCACTTGCCAGTGATTGTAGACCCCTCTCATGCTGTCGGACTGAGGGAACTTGTCGCCCCCATGGCAAAAGCAGCGATCGCTTGCGGCGCAGATGGATTAATCATCGAGTGCCACCCAGAACCCGAAAAATCCGTTTCTGATGCACGTCAGGCATTGTCTTTAGACGACATGGTGGAGTTGGTTCGCAGCTTGCAACCTGTAGCAGAAGCTGTTGGACGGCAAATTGCGAATCCTGCCACTATGCCTCAACTGGCTGCGGCATGAATCATGGCAAAACGTTCTGATAGATTCAACCTAAAGTGAATGTCACTGACTTAAGTGTTTGTAGTAAGCGCTTTAGCACTTGTGGCACTGAAGTGCCGACTACAAACCTATGTTATGTCAGTGCCATTCAACCTAAAGTACTGCCTTTTGCCATATCTTAAAACGGCTTGAACCCGCTACTCCAACACCAATAGGGGCATAGCAACGCCATGCCCCCACTTGAGGAATGATTATTTGTCTCGTTGACGTTGTCTGAAGAAAACGCTCAGGAGAAGGTAGGCATTGCCACCCCTAATCTTTAAGCGTCGTCTAGGGCAGCGATTCCAGGGAGTACCTTACCTTCGAGCAACTCTAAGCTAGCACCACCACCAGTGGAGATGTGGCTCATTTGGTCAGCTACACCGACTTTTTCAACGGCGGCTACCGAGTCACCACCACCAATGATTGTGGTTGCACCTGTCTTGGTCAGATCCGCGAGACTCCGAGCGATCGCTTCCGTTCCCACGGCAAACTTATCAAACTCGAACACGCCCATCGGACCATTCCAAATTACAGTCTTGCAATCGGACAAAGCATCCTGGAACACCTTCACCGAGTCAGGCCCAATATCTAAACCCATCCAGCCATCTGGGATAGCATCAATGCTGACCGTTTGCGATTCGGCATCTGCCGCGAACTTATCGGCAACGACGACATCCGTGGGCAACAACAGGTCAACGCCCCGCTCTTTTGCCTTGGCTTCCAACGCTTTTGCCAACTCCAGCTTATCTTCTTCCACCAGTGACTTACCGACACTCAAGCCACGAGCTTTGTAGAAGGTAAAAATCATGCCACCACCAATCAGCAGCTTATCAACCTTCTCCAATAGCGTTTCAATCACGCCAATCTTGCTGGAAACCTTAGAACCACCAATAATTGCCGCCAGAGGCTTTTGGGGATTTTCGATCGCGCTTTGGAGGTACTGGAGTTCTTTTTCGATCAAGTATCCAGCGACAGAAGGCTTCAGGTAGTGGGTTACCCCCTCAGTAGAAGCATGAGCGCGGTGGGCTGTGCCAAAGGCATCGTTGACATACACATCTGCCAGCGCCGCCAATTGCTTGGTAAATTCTGGATCGTTCTTTTCTTCGCCCACATGGAAGCGGAGATTTTCCAGCAGCGCCACCTGGCCTTCTTGCATACCCGCAATTTGAGCAGCAACCGCATCGCCAATGCAGTCATCGCACTTGACAACGGTCTGACCTAGCAGTTCCGAGAGACGATTTGCCACAGGCGTTAGGCGCAAGCTGTCTTTCACTTGTCCTTTGGGACGCCCTAAGTGACTGCACAAAATCACTTTGGCCTTTTTGTTAATTAAGTCTTGAATAGTGGGTAGAGCCGCACGGATGCGAGTATCATCGGTGATGTTCCCGCTATCATCTAACGGCACGTTGAGATCGGCTCTGACCAGTACTCGCTTTCCAGCTAAATCTGACTCTTGTAAATCTGCTACAGTTTTTTTGGACACAATAATCTCCTAATTGCCTCTACTAGTGCTCTGCTCAGGTGAAGCATGATGATTTGCTTGATCAATGCCCTGTAGATTCACGTCGTAATATGCCAACTGAATCTTCAAAGTCAGAGTATTTATTCTCAAGCCCGTCCACATTTTACCGGAGTCCGCGTCTCGGAGATGCGTGTGATGTTTAAGACTGTTTTGTTCCCTGTTGACCAAAGTCGAGAAGCCCGCGAAGCGGCTGATGTTGTTGCCAATATCGTACAGAAGTACGGTAGTCGGTTAATTCTGCTGTCGGTGCTAGAAGAATCGCCTCCTGAAGAAGGAGCGCCCAACTCGGAGATCATGGCATCACCTGAGGTCGTGGCAGAACTGCTCAAAGAAGCCCATACCCTCTTTGCCAATCAAGGGATTGACGCCGAAACCATCTCTCGTAAAGGCATGCCCGCTTTTACAATTTGTGATGTTGCTGATGAACTGGAGGTAAACTTAATTGTCATGGGGTGTCGGGGACTCGGTCTCACCGATGAAGGGGCGGCAGAGAGCGTCACCAATCGCGTGATTAATCTGTCACCTTGCCCAGTTTTGATCGTTCCCTAGTAAAGTTGTCAGGTTGGAAGTTATTACCCAAACCTGTAATCTGAAAACCTGTCAACCCTGCTAGTAAACCAATGACGACTCCCCCGATTCAGTGGTATCCCGGACACATTGCTAAAGCTGAGCGGGAACTCAAAGAACAGCTCAAGCGAGTGGATGTTGTGCTGGAGGTTCGAGATGCTCGAATTCCTCTGGCCACTCACCACCCTCAGCTCTCCCAATGGGTGGGGAATAAGTCCAAAGTATTGGTGCTTAACCGCTTAGATATGATTCCAACGGCCGCACGACAGTTGTGGACTGCCTGGTTTCAATCACAGGGGGAGACGCCTTACTTCACCAATGCTCAACAGGGTAAAGGGATTCGTGAGGTGGCACAGGCTGCCCAGGCGGCTGGAGTGGCGATGAATCAGCGGCGACGCGATCGCGGAATGCTGCCTCGTCCAGTTCGTGCTGTAGCGATCGGGTTCCCCAATGTGGGTAAATCTGCCCTGATTAATCGATTGTTGGGGCGGCGCGTTGTGGAAAGCGCTCGTCGTGCCGGTGTAACGCGTCAGCTACGCTGGGTACGTATTTCCGACCAAATCGAGCTACTGGATTCCCCTGGCGTTATTCCAGCAAAAATAAGCGATCGACATAACGCCCTCAAGTTAGCGATTTGTGAAGATATCGGCGAGGCTTCTTACGACAATCAACAAGTCGCAGCAGCCTTTGTCGATTTACTCCAAGAACTCAACCAGATAGCTGAGGGCAACTTATTCCCCACATCTCCCTTAAACGCACGCTACGAAATCGATCCAAAACCGTATTCCGGGGAGGATTACTTGCACCTTTTAGCAGAGCGTCGCTTTCAAGGAGATGTTGAGCGTGCTGCACGACAACTATTAAATGATTTTCGTAAGGGTTTACTAGGCGAAATTCCGTTGGAACTTCCACCGGCTTCTAGTTAAGTCAAGCCGATTGATTGTTAAGTTTTTTCTTTGGGTGGGGGGTAAGACCCCTCATTGAAGTAGACTGAAACCTAGTAGATGCACCCTGATAAAGCGCCCTTTGCGGGCGTTTTTTATTTTATGTATCAAAAACTGTATTTATACTCAGTAAATCCAAAGACTAACCCTCAAGAGTTTTTGCACTGAATCCTGCGTCTCAATCCAGTAATTCAGCTAAGTTGCGTAAGTGAATTGAGACATATTGCTGATGTAACTATGTTTGAGAAAGAACACAATTTTAAATGAGCACCGAAACAAGTATCAGGGCTTACGCACAAAATCTTCCGATAGGTTTAATAGCTAGCCTTTAATCTCTATCTGGTAGTGAGTCGGTAGCTGACTAGCGTAAGCCCTGTTTCTCTGAACAATCAGAAACTCTTCGTTATTCCAGTAAAGAGAGTTCAGATGAAATTGACCCGCTCGAAGAACTAAGAATTTTGTCAATACTTGATTAGCGCAAGTTTAGAACGCCCCCGTACAATTGGGAGTTCTATCTGTATCGTTTCTCAGAGTTCCAACCGAGGTAGCGGGATGCGATCGCTTAACTTGGGACTCGCATAGCCTTGCGTTGAGCTGAGCATTTTTGGCAGCAATCTCTGAATTCCTTGGATACCAAGGTGAGTCTCGCCATAGTCCAAAGATGCCACCACACTGATGGATAGTCCTAGGAAACGTCAGTTGGGAAAGAGAGTCCTTCTTGCCTCACTGGGTCTCTCGATCGCCAACTGGTGAGCGATCCCCCTAGAGTCTGTTGCCCGTTTCCCGTTCCCTATCGCTGTTGAATTGTGCTTAGTAATACACGTACTCCTACTAGTCCTCTCGTGGCTAGCGGTAGCCATGTGTTACCAATCGTGATAAAGTATAACTTCTGCTTAATACTGGCATCACCACGGGAAACACCCGTCACTATTGCTAGTATCGGCTAGACGCTTGCCATCCCAACTTCCCCATCAATCGTTTAATTTCTCTTTTAGAGAAATTTGGTGAGTGGCTTCAATCCCAAGCAAATCGAGTCTGACTACCTCATGTCTTACTAGATGTCGTGCATAAAGCGTGAACAGCGATCACCGTAAAATTACGGTTGTAATTCACGGTTATATTTGCGACACTGAAAAAACTCCGGTGATCGGATAGGCGATCGAGCGCGGTTTCAGTAGCCCTGAGAGTTTGACCCCCAAACAACATTCGACTGACTCAAGGCAAAGTTTCTCAACTTAGAGAACTTACGCCCAATGACATAGGAATGCAACCGCAAGTTGATGCATTTTAAAGGGTGTTTGTCAAGACAAAATTAAGATAAACTTAGTTACCCCGTATTACGCTATCTAGGTAAGAACTTGTGTATCTTCCTACAGTAGCGTCTCAATGCTCCTCGGAGCGAGACTTGCACAACAGCCATCAAGGTTGGACTCTTTTTCTGCAAAAACTTTACGAATACCTCATTAGACAATGGTCAGCAAGATAGCGACTTTTAGACTTCCAGAGAACCTGATTCAGGAGATTCGTTCTCGGGCTGAGGCGACAGGTCGTGATCGAACAGCGGTAGTTGTTGAGGCGTTGAAGCAGGCATTTGGCATGCCCCTCGGTGACCCTCGTCCAGCTACGGTCGAAGAGCTTCAACAACAGCTCAACCAGCTAGAAAAGAAATTCACGAAGCTGACTCAACAGCTGGGTGAAGTTTCTCAGGAGCCGCGTTCGGCAAGCCGAATCAGCCAGGTTAGCCCCGTACTCAAGCAGGTAACGCCAGAAGGAGTACTTCTGGAAAAACCGATTGGGGAACGCAAGGTCACCATTACATCCGAGAGTGCTCTGCTGTCTCGGACATCGTTTAATACTCATCAGCTCGGTAGTGGAGGTGATAGTCGATCGTACTTTGAACTAACCAAGCAACAATTCGGAGGCGATCTTCCTGAAGGCAAACAGGACGATGCGGAACTGCAAGAACTGGCAGCTCGGATTAAGCAGCAAGCGAGGATATTCGATCAAGTCCTCTCCGCCTCGCCAGACCCGATTTGCGTCATCGATCGCGTCGGTCGCTTTACGTATGTAAACCTGGCGCTTGCCCAACTGTTTCAACTCGAACAATCCGACATTTTAGGTAAGAAGTGGCAGCAGCTACACCTCCCGCCAGAAGTTATGGAGTGCGAACCTCTAGACGCTCAGCGTGAAGTGATATTTGCCACGAGGCGACCCCTGACCAAGGAAGTGAGTTACCCAACTCTAGACGGACTGCGATACTACGAATGCATCCTGAGTCCGATTCTGGGTGACGGTGGTAGCGTCGAAGCTGTAATTTGTACGGCTAGAGACATTACCGAGCGCAAGCAGGTAGAAGAGTCCTTGCGGGAATCAGAAGCCAACTACCGGCACTTATTTGAATACGCCAACGACTCGATTTTCATCATCGACTTGTCAACGAGTCGAATTCTGGACGCTAACGAGAATGCAGCTCGACGGCTGGGTTACACCCGTAAAGAACTGCTCAAGTTGAGAACCAGAGATATTGACGCGCCGATCCCTCAAGGACGGCAAAAGGTGATTAACCAACAGATGCAGGCAACGGGTAGTATTATTGTCGAGCATGCTCTGCGGCGTAAAGACGGTACAGAAATACCCGTTGAAATTAGCAGTCGGGTGATCGAGTA
The DNA here is from genome assembly GCA_036703375.1 of Allocoleopsis sp. Taxonomy (GTDB): domain Bacteria; phylum Cyanobacteriota; class Cyanobacteriia; order Cyanobacteriales; family Coleofasciculaceae; genus DATNPC01. The sequence continues at coordinate 3,916 of DATNPC010000306.1, read as the reverse complement.
CCGCGATCAGTTAGTCTCTTTGAGTTTCGTGCGCGACATTAGTGCCCGGAAACAATCAGAAGAGCGGATGCGCCTGTTAGAGTCAGCGGTTGAGAATACTCAAGACGGCATTATCATCACGGAAGCTTCGCCGTTAGATCAGCCAGGCCCAGAACTGCTGTACGTCAACCAAGCCTTTACCCGGATTACGGGCTATGACCTGAATGAAGTGCTAGGTCGGACGCCGCGCCTGTTACAAGGTCCGAAGACAGACCGTTCTCAATTGGATAAGATTCGGACAGCGCTTTCCGAGCAAAAACCCGTTCAGGTAGAATTGCTCAACTACCGCAAAGATGGTTCGGAATTCTGGGTCGAGCTGAATATCGTGCCAATCATGAATAAATCCGGTCAGTTGACGCACTGGGTTGCCCTACAGCGCGATATTACAGAGCGTAAACAAGCAGAATCCGCCCTGGTTGCCTCTAAACAGGAAATTAGCAAAATTTTAGAGAGCATCACCGATGGATTCTATACCGTAGACCATCAGTGGCGGGTGACTTACTGCAATCAGAAAGCGGAGCAATTTCTCCATCGCTCGCGCACTGAATTGCTCGGTCAAAACCTGTGGAACGCATTACCCGATCTCGTAGGCTCTACATTTGAGCGGGAATACCGCAAAGCCATCGCCCAGCGAATTTCCGTTCGGTTTGAAGAGTTTTACTCGCCTTTGCAAAAATGGTTTGAGGTATACGCTTACCCCTCGGATGAAGGATTGTCTGTTGTCTTCAACGACATTACCAAGCGCAAACAGGTTCAAGAAAGCGGACGAGCGATGGGTGTAGAGCGTAAGCTCCGTAACACCCTGGAGTAAAGGAGAGTTAGGAAACGCGATCGCATTGGGAGCGTCCTTGGTTGAATCTAAGTGAAGTCAAAAACGCGATCGCTCTCCCAATAAACTACTAGATGTCCATCCCCGATTAGGGATAACCAATATACAAGCACTGTATGCTCTTAAGCCATCTCGTCTCTAAAAAAAGATGAGATGGCTTAAAACTTTAACAGTGAGCAGTGAGCAGTGAGCAGTGTTCAGTGAACAGTGACCAGTAAACAGTGGCCAGGTTTGAGTCTTAGGCTTTATAGAAAAGGCAGAGGGCACAAGGCTCCCAGGGGAAGCTCGCTGAAGATGAAAAACTCCCCCGACTACTAATTCGAGGGAGTACCCAGTTATAAGCTGATTGTCCAGCTTCTTATGTCAGCGATCGCGCTTTAGAATCTAGAATCGACTTTGAATGTACCCACAGAGGCTTGCAATTCCTGGGCAATTCCTACCGTTTCTTGGAGGGAGCCAGAAACTTGTCGCGTCGATGAGGCGGTGCGTTCGGAGACTTTCGCCATCTCCTTCATCAACTCCGTCACAGCTTGCGAGGTTTCGGCCTGAGATACCGTTGCAGTGGAAATCGATTGCACCAGAGCATCGATTTGGCGAGACACTTCTAAAATCTGACTCAAGCTCAGCTTAGCCTCTTCAACGAGATGAGTCCCTTCCACCACCTGAGCCGTACCCAGTTCCATTGCCTCCACCACTTCCGCCGTTTCTTGTTGAATGCTCTCAACAATGTGTTCGATTTCTTTCGTCGCGTCTGCCGAGCGTGCCGCTAGTTCCCCAACTTCTTCGGCAACCACCGCAAAGCCCTGACCGTTTTCACCCGCTCGTGCCGCCTCGATTCCAGCGTTGATGGCTAACAAGTTCGTTTGCAGCGCGATTTGGTTAATCAGTGAAGCCACCTTAGAAATTTTCTGAGATGATTCGCCCAATCGCTTGACTTTTTTCGCAGTTTCTGCAACCGTTTCTCGCAATGTAAAGATGTTTCGTACAGAGCGATCGATCGCGACCCCACCCGCTTCAGCGGTAGTCGAGGCAGTGCGAGCCACATTGGCGGCTTGACGAGCGCTCTCTGCCACATCTTGAATCGAACGGGTCATTCTCTCCACCGAGTCTAAGGCACGAGTCGTTTCCTCAGCCTGCTTGAGCGCTTCTAAGGAAAGCTGGCGGATTGCACCTTCGTTTTCTCCCAGTGAATCATTAACTTGAGTCGCCGCTTGTTTAACTTGGGTGACAATTCCGCGCAGACTCTCAATGACTGCGTTGAAGAAGTCGGCAACGGTACCAATTTCCCCGGCCGTCACGTCGGCACGTACCGTGAGGTCGCCCTGGGCTGCCCCTTCCACATCGCTGAGCAGTTCTAAGAGCTGCTGCTGTAGTGTTTCTTTTTGTTGCCGTTGATCTTGAGCGAGTGTTTCCGCTTTTTGGCGGGATTGCTCGATCTGAGCCAAGAAATTCACGCGGTCTAACGCGAGACCAACTTGAGTCGCTACCTGCTTGAAGAAGTTAATTTCTGCCTCCTGCCAAGCTCGCGGACCGGAACACTGATGGGTGACGAGTAGACCGTGTAGATTGTTGTAGGCGAGAATGGGGGCGACCAGATTGGCTTTCACCTTGAAAGGTTCTAATTGGCGCAAGTAACACTCCGTTAAACCCGCCTCGTAAATGTTCTCCGTCGCCTTGACTCGACCTTGCTTGTACTTATCCACATATCGGTCGGCGAAACAGGGGTCATCAATGTCTGCGCCTAGAGCTCTAGGCCAGCCGCTCCCCACGGATTCGGCAACAATGCTTCCTTGCCAGTTTTCGTCAAAGAGGTAGACAACGGCTCGGTCAGTTTTCAAGTTTTCGCGGATGCCTGTAATGGCTGCCTCGTAGATATCTTGGACGGTAAGGGCATCACGAATCCGAGAGGAAATTTCATTGAGGGCGAAAGCACGCTGAGTTTCAGTATCTTTTTGGGTCAGGAAGTTCACTCGGTCTAGGCAAAGTCCCACTCGGATAGCTAGTTCCTTGAGGAAATTGATTTCCGATGGCTGCCAGACATGGGTTTCTGCACAGTGGTGAGCAATTAACAAGCCAAAGAGCTGTCCGTCTTTGAGAATCGGCGTTACCAAATTGGCTTTGATCTCCAGCCGCTCCATTAACTTGAGGTGCTGAGGGTGAAACCCTGCCTCATAAACATTATTGGTCGGAACGATACGCCCTTGTTTGTATTCTTCGATCAGATGCTCTCCAATACAAGCATCTTCTATTCGGTTGCCCAAGGCTTTAGGGAAGCCAGGAACAACAGCTTCTGATGAAATGTAGCCGCGCCAATCTGGGTGGAAGCGGTAAATGACGACTCGGTCGGCGACTAGGATTCTTAAAGCGCCTTGCACGGCTTTTTCAAACACGTCTTCCAAGTCTTGCTCGGTACGAGCGTTAGAGACAGCAATATCTCCAAATAACCCTGCTTGTTCGGTTTCGGCTGCTTGCGCCCAGAGTAACGTTTCGAGTCGGCTTGCCATTTGGTTGATGTTAGCCCCGAGTTCAGCCAGTTCGTCGTCCCCATCCACTTCGAGTCGGGTATACAGTTCTCCTTGCCCGAGCTTCTCGACAGCATTGCTGACCTCTAGAACTGGACGGGTGGCGCGCTTCGCTAAATAGGCTGCGATCGCACCTGTTAATAAGGCGGCAAATCCAGTACCCAACGTTAAAATGAGGAGCAATTGTCGCTGTGAGGCAAACGCGATCGCAGTAGGTGTGCCAATAGCGGTTTCCCATTTTAGATCGGGCAGACCGTCTAGCTTCCCAAAGGGGGTATAGGAAATCAGATCGTCATGTTTATCGCTGCGATTGCTTGTAACTAAGCTGGTGGGCTTGCCAGTTGCTTGCAATTGCGACCAATCCGGAAATATGCTCCGGATGTCTTGGTTCGTCTTTTTCCTTTCCTTGGCTAAGAAAATTTTCCCGGAAGCATCGACTAAATAATATTCGTCTCCATCCGTACCAAAGTTAGCGACTAACTCATCTAAGTACTCTACCGGCATGCGCGATCGAACCACACCGATC